>CACZHC010000035.1 GCA_902780865.1 uncultured bacterium | reverse complement strand
TCGGTGTGCGTGGAATGCGACGATGAGGAAGCGGACGAGGAAGACGAGAATCCGTTTGCCGACGACGATTCCGGAGGTGGCAAGAGCAGGCAGTTTTCGTTGGGCGACATCAATTTCGACAGCCGCACGATTGACATTGACTACGCGCTTGCTGAGACGCGCTCGTCGACGAACAAGAGCCAGATATCATATCAGGATTTCGCCAATATCGTCGCGGTCCTGCGAGAGCAGAGAAAGCCCAAGAAAGTGTTTATGATGCTTTCGATTGCCGACGTCAATGTGCCGGAGCGTCCGCTTGAGACGCTGGCGACTTTGACGAACAGTCAGCTTTCCGTAGAACTTATTCTCCACGACTGCACGAATCTTACGGATGTCGCGATGCTGGAGCGCGTCCCGATATCCTGGCTCTACCTAAGCAAGTGTCCGGTGGGCGAGATTCGCGGGCTTGAGCAGAGTCCGATCGAGGCGCTCGACATCTACAGCTGCCCGATCAAGTCGATCGACGACATCTGTCCGTTGCCAAGTCTGAGGAAGATGCGCATCGCCGACACGCTGATGGCGCAGCCGGACAAGGAGGCGCTTCGCGCGCGCTGGAAAAGTCTTGACTATCTGCAGTTTGCGCCGCGGAACGAAAACGGATCGCCGGAGTACGACATGATCTCCCTGTTCTCCGAAACGGAGCGCTTTCAGAAGGCGGTTGCCGAAGCTGACCGCGTAGTGATACGCGACGGCGGGTTCGGATGCTGCACGAAGCCCGAGCGCGATCCGGTGCTGCTTGAGCTCAAGGAACCGAAGGATATAGCCGAACTTCGGGGAATCTTCAGGTTCAAGGATCGCGGCAGCAACTCCGAGTGCATGTGCTGCGGGCATCCCGGCATCGACTGGTGGAAGGGCGACAAGCTTCTTGCGCGCACGGCGGTTCAGCATCTCAAGGCGCTTCGCTGGAAGCGTTTCCACGGCGACGCGGAACTCACGCCAGAGGCGTCGGAAGCGCTGACGGCATGGTTCGCCGCCCGCAACATCAAGGCCGCCAAGTAGCGCGGCAGATGCGCCGCGGGATTTGGTATAATGTCATCATTATCAAGCATATACTTGTGAACTATCAGTCAAGGAACGGAAAGGAATCACGAATGAAGAAAATGCTGATGGCGTTTGCGCTGTGCGCATCTATGATGCTGCCTGGGCAGGACAATCCGCCGGAAGGGATGGACACGCTTTCATTCCCTCTGGTGACATTTGAATGCATCTTCCCGGCAAATCATGACGACGAGACGGACGAGGAGAGGGCGAAACGTATGGCCGAGGAGGAAGCTGAGCAGAAGGAATGGGATAAACAGACGGAACGAGAATGGAAGGCTCAGTTTTCAGAAAAAGGGCTTAAGCTCACATGGCCGGAGGGATCTTCCGTTGTGAGACGCCGCGACGGGTTGACGGACTATCTGCGCGTCACCAATACACCTGATAATCTTGTGAAGATCGTCAAGTATTTTAATGAGTGGGAAAATGGGCAGGTTCTAAATCTGCTCGAATGCAACGTGCGGCTGGTCGGTGCGGGACGCGAAGCTCTCAAGGCGGTCGGATTCGAGGAGTCAAGCCATGTCTCCGATGCGGCCGCTCTCTGCAAAAAACTTTTGGATCGTGACGACGTTGACCTCATTGATTCATCCCACGTCGTTGTGCGCTCGGGTGCAGAATATGTGACGAAGGCCGTGACTGAATACATTTACCCAACGGATTTTGATCTGAAAATCGAGTCGCTTGTCTCAACAAACAGTCAATCAACCGCTTTTACCAACAGTCTGCATTCTCAGAACTGCGTGCTGTCTGCGGTAGAGCCAACAAAGTTTACGATGAGAGAGGTCGGCTCCATCGTCCAGATGACGCCGACATTGACACTAGACTGTCGACTTGTTGATCTTGAGCTCATTGTGCAGTTCGTATCCGATCCGATCTGGAAGGACTACGGCGTGAAGGCCCCTTTGGCGACGCCTTCACGGTATGACCTGCCAATGGAGCAGCCGTTTTTCCCTGTTAGAAGTGTTGACGTCAAGACAACTGTCAAGCCCGCGGAATGTGGTATAATGTTGGCATGAAGGGCGACGAAAGAAAACGAAGGGTGCGTCAATGAAATACATGATGATTGCATGCGTCGCTTCTTTGGCGGTTCTTGGCTGCGGCGCGGAGGATTCCGCTGTGCGGACGGATACGACGGCGAGGCCCGAGAAGTGGGCGGTGCCGATGACATGCGCGGGAGTTCCCAATTTGCACAAGGTCTCGGACGAGCTTTATCGTAGCGCGCAGCCGACGGCGGAGGGGATGACAAATCTCGTTGCGCTCGGCATAAAGACGGTGGTGAATCTGCGCGACAACCATTCCGATTCTGACGAGATCGGCGTTCACGGGGAACATGAAGGACAAGTATGTCACTGAATTCCTCTCGGTCTTGGACGATACGAATGCCGTGCCGGTGCTGGTGCATTGCCAGCACGGGGCGGATCGCACCGGGACGATGTGCGCGATGTATCGCATTCTTCGTGAGGGCTGGACGGCGGATGACGCGATTGACGAAATGAAGAACGGCGGCTATGGCTACCATTCCGTCTGGGGCAACCTCCCGCGCTTCATCCGCAAGGCCTCTGAGCGGATGAAGCAGCCGTGAAAAACTGGGCCGAAGCAATTCTGGAAATTATACTATTGTATAATCCATGAATCATATTATTTGATATAATTAACAGAAACCTCAACCCAAGGAATAGTCACAAAGATGAAAAAGCAAATGCTGGTCGTTGCGTTCGCGCTTGCGGGCGCTGTGTGGATGAAGGGAATTCTTGCTCAGGAGGCCGCGAAGCCGGCCGAGCCTGCGCCAGCCGCGGCCGCCGAGGCGGCAGCGCCTGCCGCGTCCGAGGAAGCCGCGCCTGCGGAAGCCGAAGCGCCGAAGGAAATCTCGGGCGTAGACCAGTGGAAGCTCTACTGGCAGCAGGGCGGCAATACGATGTACTTCATCGCGCTCCTGTCGATCCTCGGCATTGGCTGCGCGCTTGAGCGCTTCTTCAACCTGCGCCGCTCGAAGGTCGTCCCAGACGGGTTCACGGCCGACGTGATCGAACTCTGGAAGGCAGGCAAGATAGACGATGTCGCGGCTCTCTGCCGCTCGTCTAAGTCGATGCTTTCGCGAGTGGTCGAGACGATGATCCAGCACAAGGACTCGAAGGACTACAACGAGGTCAAGATGTTCGCCGAAGACAAGGTCGGCCGCGAGCTCCGTCTCGAGAACCGCAAGGCCGCGATGCTCTCGACGGCGGCGACGCTCTCGCCGCTCCTCGGACTCTTCGGCACGGTCGTCGGGCTTCTCGGCGCGTTCGGCACTGTCGCCGCGATGGGCGAGATGGGCGACGCGTCGGTGCTCGCAGACGACATCGGCAAGGCGCTCGTCACGACGGTCGCCGGCCTTGCGGTCTCCATGCCGTGCCTTTTCGTGTTCGGCATAATCAAGAACAGGCTGAACCTCTACGCGGTGCTCCTCGAGGAGGAAGTCGCCGATCTCGTCAACCAGATCTTCGTCAAGAAGTAAGGCAAAAGCCATGGCCGTAAAATACGAAGAGGAAGAGAAGCCCGAGGTCCAGCTCACCTCGATGATGGACTGCATCTTTCTGATGCTTATCTTCTTCCTGGTCTCCAGCCAGCTCAAGAAGATCGAGAAGGAGATTCCGCTCGAGCTCCCGGTGTCCAATGTCGCAAGGGACGTCAAGGCGACGCCCGACCTGATCACGGTGTCGGTCGATTCGAAGGGCGATCTCTATGTCAACTCCAAGCCGGTCGGAGCGGCAGGGCTCAGGAGCGCCCTGCAGGCCGCCGCGGCTGAGAACCCCGACAGGCGCATCCGCATTGCCGGCGATATCTTTGCGCCGTTTCGCTCGATCGTCCAGGTGCTTGACACCTGCCAGCAGGAGAAGCTGACCGTCGTCGGCATACATACTGCCGACGGGCTGAAGAAGTAACGGGCATGGACGAGAGGCTCTTTTCAGACGAGATCCGCGAGCGCGAGCGCAAGCGCAGGCGCAAGGACCTGCTCTGGAGCGTCGTGTCGTTCGTACTGCATGTCGTTCTCTTCGGTGCGATCGTCATGCTGACTCCCGTTAAGAGCCTCGTGTTCGACAAGGAGAAGAAAAAGGCAAACCCTGCGGCGGACCTCCCGGCGGATCGCATCGAGCAGATCGCCGACTCGCTTTCGCAGGCGCGAATCAACGAGCTTCTCAAGCAGCTTGAGGCGTTGCAGACTGTCCTCCACAACATGGACCTCATGAAAGAGGAGCTCCAGAAGGACTACGACTCCTTCGCCGAGCAGTCGTCCGTAAACATCAAGGAAGAGCTTTCCAAGATGATCGACGAGGTGGAGAAGGCGCAGAAGGCGGCGCAGGCCGAACAGGCGCCGATGGTCGGGAAGGTCGAGAAGATGCTTGCGGAGGAACGGCTCGACCTTATGGACGAGGCGCGCTCGAAATGGCTCAGCGAGGCGGCGTTCAACCTGATTACAGTCGACGGCGACAAGGTCGGGGATGCCCAGGCCCGTGCCGGCAACACGCTCGACCGCATCCAGGTCCAGGCGCAGTTCGGCGGCTACCGCAAGACGGCCGAGGCGTCCGAGAAGGTGCGCGACGCGCAGCTCGAGGCGGCGACGATGCAGAATCAGGCCCAGAAGGAGGCCTCGGAAATCGGCTCGCGCATGGGTGACATGCGTGGACGTGTCAGGGACCTCGAGCACCACGAGAAGAGCCTCCAGTCGCAGAAGGAGCGCCTCGAGAAGGCCGATATCGAGCGCAAGGACGCCGAGGCCCAGTTCGCCGATGCGTCGAAGAAGCGAGACGTCGCCGAGAAGGAGCGAAACGCCGCCCAGGAGGACGAGCGGAAGAAGCGCGAAGAGGCGAAGAAGACGAGCGATGAGGCGAAGGCCGCGCGCGACGAGGCAACCCGTCTCTCCAATGAACTCAAGAACGCCAAACGCCAGCTCGAACAGGCGCGGAAGGACCGCGACAAGGCGGCGCGCGAGGTCGCCGAGCGCGCGAAGAAGGAAGGAGGCGGGAAATGAACGGCCTCTTGAAGACAGGGGCGCTCTCGCTCGTTGCATTTGCCGCGATTGCGGCGTATGCCGACGGCGAGCAGCAGCGCGTCGAAGAGCTCGAGCGGAAGATTCGCGAGATGGAGCAGCGCATGACCGAGCAGTCGAAGCGGGCCGACGAGGCCGCGGCCAAGGCCCGCGAGCTGAACGCGAAGGCGGACGAGTTCAAGCGCACGGCCGGAGAACGCGGGCGCACGTTCACCGAGCAGCGCGACCGCGCAGCCAGGGAGCAGCGCCGTGCCGACGCGAACGCGCGCGCTGCCGATGACGCGAAGCGCCGCATCGCCGACATAGAGAAGAAGATCGTCGAGCGCAAGGCGTCGGTCAGGAGCCTCGAGGGAATCCGCCGCGACAACGTCAACGAGGGGCAGGTCGACAAGCTCCGCCGCGCGTCAAAGGCGCAGGCAGACATCCAGGCGCGCATAGACCTCCTGCGCAAGATACTCGAGACCGACGAGCCCGAGCTCCAGAAGCTCGCTCAGGAGAACCGCCAGGAAAACTCGCTTGTCACGAAGAACACGGCCACTATGAAGATGGTTGACGCCTACGAGGTCGCCAAGGAGATCGAGGCGGCTATCACCGAGTCCTACAAGGACATCAAGGCGACGCAGACCGCGATAGAGCGCAAGATGAGCTACGAGGCCGCGCAGAAGATCACCGACGTCGCGAAAGCCGTACGCATGGAGGCAAACCGCGAGGCCATCGAGGACAATCCTCGCACCAAGGAGGCGCTTGACGCGCAGAAGGTCGCCCAGTCGGAAGTCGTCCGCGAGACCGACAACATCGTCGAGACCGTTGTCGCGATGATGGAGGAGGCGATGGAGCTGGTCCGTCCCGACGATCCCTCGAAGGCCGAGGTGAAGCGCACGAGCCCGAAGACGGTTCAGTGGCTGCAGGAGAAGGACTTCGAGAAGCGGGCCCAGGAGGAAGAGCGCAACGAGCGCCTCGCCGAGATGCAGGCCGCCGCAGACTACCAGGTGGCGATCACCGCCGCCGCGGCGGAGAACGAGGAAGAGCGCGCGAAGGACCTCACCAAGGTCATGGAGGACGCGAGCGAGGTTAAGAAGAACACCGAGCTTGCGGAGGCGGAGTCCGTCCAGAAGGCGGACGACAGCTATGCCTCGATGCCGTCGGGCGCGCTCGCGCAGCTTGACGGACGCATGCCCGAGCTCGTCGGCGGTAATGTGATTCGCTTCACAGAGGACGCCACGAAGGACGGAATCCCCGCGAAGTGGATGTATGTCCAGGACTGGTACGTGATCGGGCCGTTCCCGAACCCCGACCGCGTAAACCTGCGCCGCAAGTTCCCGCCCGAGTCCGTCGTTGACCTCGATGCCACCTATGTCGGAAAGGACGGCCGCACGATAAAGTGGGAGTTCATGCAGGCGAGGAACGCGACCCCCAAGGAGTCGTGGCGCGCCGACCTCAAGCCCGAGGTAGTTCCGCTGAACGCCGCGGAGTACGAAATCTGGTATGCCTACGCCGAAGTGTTCTCCGACATTGCCTGCGACCGGTGGATTGCGGTAGGGTCGGACGACCGTAGCGACATCTGGATCAACGACGTGCCCGTGTGGGGCTCGTCCAACAAGCTGAAGCAATGGCGTGTCGACGAGGGCTATCGCCGCATTCATCTTAACAAGGGTCGCAACCGCATCTTGGTCCGCGTCGAGAACGGCTGGATGTCGCTCGGCTGGTCCGTGAGCATATCGCTTGAGGACGGCGACCTCGCAAAATAATGGACGAGAAACTTTTTTCAGACGAAATTCGCGCGCGCGAGCGCAGGCGCAAGCGTTGGGGGCTCCTTTGGAGCGTCGCGTCGTTCATCCTGCACTGCGCGTTCTTCGTGGCGATCGTCCTGCTGACGCCCGTCAAGAGCCTCGTGTTCGAGGAGAAGGAGAAGGCGAATCCCGCGGCGGAACTTTCGTCGGATCGTCTCGAACAGATATCCGAATCGCTCTCAGAGGCGCGCATCAACGAGCTTCTCAACCAGCTTGAGGAGCTGCAGACGGTCCTCCACAACATGGATCTCATGAAGGAGGAGCTCCAGAAGGACTACGACGCCTTTGCCGAGGAGTCGGCCGAGAGCATGAAGGAGGAGCTCTCAAAGCTCGTCGACGAAGCTGAGAAGGCCCAGAGGGACGCCGAGGCTGCCCAGCCCGAGATCATCGAAAAGGTCGAGAAGATGCTCGCAGAGGAAAAGAGCGATCTCATGGACGAAAACCGGTCTAAGTGGCTCCGCGAGACGGCTGTCGACCTGATGCTCAATTCCGGCGAGAAGGTCGCCGACGCGCAGGCCAGGGCCGGCAACGCGCTCGACAAGGTCCAGATGCAGGCTCAGTTCGCTGGCTACGACAAGACGTCAAAGGCCGCCGAAAAGGTTCGCGACGCCCAGATCGAGGCGTCGTCGATGCAGAACCAGGCCCAGTCGGAGGCGTCGAACGTCGGGCAGCGCATGAGCGAGTACCGTGATCGCGCCCAGGATCTCGCGAACAACGAGAAGGCGCTCAAGGAGCAGCGCGAGCGGCTTGAGAAAGCCGAGGCCGAGCGCAAGGACGCCGAAAAGCAGCTTGCGGAGGCCGAGAAGCGCCGCGACGAGGCCGCGAGCGCGCGCGATGCAGCGCGAGGCGCGGAGAAGCAGTGTCGCGAAGAGTCCCGCCAAGCGAAGGCCGAGAAGTCCGACGATCGCGCGAAGGAGCTGGCCGCAAAGGCGGAAGGGTTCAAGTGCGAGGCACGCGAAAAAGAGAAGGCTTTCAACGAACAGCGTTCGCAGGCCGACCGCGAGAAGCGCCGTGCCGAGTCGAACGCGCGCACGGCCGAGGACGCGAAGCGCCGCATCGCCGACCTCGAGAAGAGGGTCGCAGAGCGCAAGGCGGCGTTCGAGAGCGTCGAAACCGTCCGCCGCGAAAGCGTCAACGAAAAGCAGGTCGAGAAGCTGAAGAGCGCGTCGCAGGCGCAGGCGAGCATTCGCGAGCGCATCGACATTCTCAGGGATGTCCTCAAGAACGACACCCCGCAGCTTTCGAAGCTCGCCTGCGAAGACCGGCAGGAGAACGAGCTCGTGACGCGGGACGCCTCGTCCATGAGTCTCGTCGACGCCTACGAACTCGCGCGAGAGATCGAGGGGGCGATCACCGAGTCCTACAAGGACATCCGCGCGACGCAGACCGCGATTGAACATAGGATGGGGTACGAGGCCGCGCAGAAGATCACCGACGTCGCGAAGGCCGTCCGCATGGAGGCCGACCGCGAGGCCATCGAGACCAGGGTGCGCACCAAGGAGGCTCTCGACGCCCAGAAGACGGCACAGGCGCAGGTCGTCCGGGAGGCGAACGTGATCGTCGAGACGGCCGTCGCGATGATGGAGGAGGCAATGGACTTCGTAAAGCCGGACGGAGGCGCCGAAAAGGCCGTGTCGAAGGGATCGCGCAGCAAATCCGTTCAGTGGCTCGATGCGAAGGACTTCGCAAGCCGTTCCCAGGAGGGTGCGCGGCAGCAGCGCCTGAAGTCGATGTCGTCTGCGGCGGATTACCAGGTCGCGATTACAGATGCCGCCGCAGAAAGCGCGTCCGCGCGCGCCAAGGACCTGACAAAAGTCGGCGGCGGCACGGGCGCCGCGGCGGGTCACGGCGACGGCAGCGGCTCTGTCGGCGGCGGCGCGGGAGGGCTTCAGCAGGGTCGTACGGCCAGCGTGTCGCCACCTGGAGGCGGCTCGGTTGCGGCGATCGAGTCGCGCATGCCGGGGCTTCTTCCCGGGAACGTCCTGCGCTTCGGACCTTCGGGCGACGGTGTTCCGGCGAAGTGGATGTATGTCCAGGACTGGTATGTGATCGGGCCGTTTCCCAATCCGAACCGCGTCAATATCAGGCGGAAGTTTCCGCCGGAGTCGGTTGTCGATCTCGACGCGACCTACATCGGCAAGGGCGGCCGTACTGTCAAGTGGGAGTTCATGCAGACGTGCAATTTCAAGCCGCGCAAGTGGGAGTGGTGGCATTCCGATAGGCGCGCCGAACTCGTGCCGTATACGTCCGAGGAATACGGTATCTGGTATGCATACGCCGAAGTTTTCTCCGACATCGAATGCGACCGCTGGATCGCCGTCGGGTCCGACGACCGAAGCGACATCTGGCTGAACGACGCTCCGATATGGGGGTCGTCAGACAAGCTCAAGTCATGGCGCATCGACGAGGGCTATCGCCGCGTCCATCTGAAAAAGGGCCGCAACCGCATCCTCGCGCGCGTCGAGAACGGCTGGCATCTGATCGGCTGGTCTGTGTGCATTTCCCTCGAGGATGGCACCCCCGCGAAATAGCGGCGAAGATTTTTTGTAAGATTTCTCCCTGTCCGGCGAGTATGGGGTGATATGAACAAGAAGAAACTCGCCGTTGTCGGGGCGTTTGTCGCCCTCACCGTCGCGCTCGCCGCGACTGCTTCGTCCCTAGTCTATGTCTGCCGCAAGGTTCGCGCCTTTGAAGCCGAGCACGGAGGCAGCGTCTACGCCAACTTGAGCAAGGCGCAGATGGACGAAATCGTCAAGGCGAAGATAAAACAGGCCGCGACCAACGCGACTCCAGCCTCTGCCTCGACTGCCGCGCAGCCGCAGCCTGCGCCCGCCGCCGAGAAGCCGAAGGGCCCGCCTCCTCCGCCGAAGCCGACGGTGAGGTTCGCCGCCCCAGGCCGCTATCTCCCGCCCGGCGGCGCGAGGGCCGTTGGCGTAGAGTCCGTCAACGTGACGAACATCCACGCCGAGATTCGCCGCGTGGTGCCGGAAAACGTCGTACAGCTTCTCGCCCGCGAGGAGCACGAGTACAGCCGCTATCGGTGGGACGGCTCCGCGGACGACGAGGAGACCGAGGAGCTTTCGGGCGAGGTCGAGGAAAGCGACTTCGCCTGCGTGAACAGGCCTAATGAAAAGGAGACAGTCGCCGTGCCAGTCAAGATGAACGACGGCGGCAGCGCCAACGGAATCTTCCTCGTCGCCGTTAGAAGCGCCGACCGTCCGCGCGCAGACGGCTGGTGGGTCGACGAACCAAAGCAGAACCCCAACCGCTACCGACTCGTCTGCCTTTCCGATCTCGGGCTTTCCGTCCGCCTGAACGGAACCGACTCGCCCGGCGTCTGGGTGACTTCGCTTATGAAGGGTACGCCCCTCGACGGCGTCAAGGTGGCGGTGTATTCCAAAGCCAACGTCAAGGTGATGGAAGGCGAGACCGACGAGAACGGCTGGAGCCGCCTCGTGCGCGTCGCGAAGGGCGAGCCGTTTGCCGTCGTCGCCACAAGCGCCGATGGCGCCGACAGCACGTTCCTCGCTCTCCGCGACTCGATGGAAGTCGACGAGACGTATCCAGACGGATGCCGCCCAGAATACCTCGCGGACGACGGCGTGGAGGCGTTCCTCTGGACCGACCGCGGCATCTACCGCCACGACGAGAAGATCATGGTTCACGCGCTTCTGAGGAACGGCCGCCGCCAGGCGCCAAGCCCAATGCCGGTCGAGCTGCGGCTCGTGAGCCCGAAAGGGGACACATACTCCCACCTCACGGCGACGACCGACGCCGAGGGGTCGCTTTTGTGCGACAAGTTTACCGTCCCCGCAGACCAGCCGAGCGGCGCGTGGAAGTTCCACGCGAAGATCCCCGGCAAGGACGGCCGCATACTCGGGACGGCGGGGATAAAGGTCGAGGAGTTTGCGCCGCCGCAGATACGCGTCAAGGTCGAGGCAGACGCCTCGGCGCACCCGTCGAACTTCGCGTTCTTCGTCTCCGCGGAACACCTTTTCGGTGGTCCTGCCCACGCGCTCGCCTGCGAGGGCGCAGTCGTGTTCGAGGACGTCGCCTTTGCGCCGCCGCAGTGGAAGGGGTGGGCGTTCGGGAACTGCGACCTCGGCCTCAAGCCGAATTTCCGGACACTTTTGAAGACTTCGCTCGACCGCGAAGGCAAATGCGTCATGTCCGCGCCGCTCTGGGCCGATTCGGGGCTGCCGAAGGCCGCAGTACGCGCAACGGCACAGGGAACGGTGTTCGAGGACGGCGGGCGCCCCGCGACGGCGCGCGCTTCCGCAGTTCTCCACTACTACCCATACTACATTGGCTCAACGCTTGAGTCGTGGATGCGGCTCGATAACGGGCTCGCGCCGAAGATCCGCTTTGCCTGTGTGAAGCCGGACGGCTCGCGCCACGGAGAAGCCCGCACTCTCTCCGCGACCTTGGAGCGCATCGACTCCGTTTACTCGTACCGCCGCCAGTCGAACGGATGGGAGACATGGGATTGCGAGCGCATCCGCAAGGTCGTCGCGTCGTCCGTCAAGATCGTCGTCCCGGCAGGGGAGGACGCGACATTCGAGATTCCCGCAGGCACCTGCGGTGACTACGCGCTCACTGTGACGGATTCCGAGACGGGCGTTTCGTTTGCAAAGACATTCTACCTGAGCGACTGGGGCGACTCGGCGGTTCGCGCGCCGCGCCGTTCTACCGCGTAGGAGAGACGCCGCGCTTGATGGTCCGTGCTCCGTTCGCCGGATATGCGCTCGTGTCGGTGCTGCGCGAGAAGGACGCGTACACCGACATCCTCGCGCTCACAAACGCGACGAGCGAAATCGCGCTTAAGCCCGTTGCACTCGAGAACGCGCCGAACCTCGACGTGTATGTGTCCGTCGTGCAGAGCGTCGAGGCGAACGCAAAGCACATGGCCGCGCGCGCCCACGGACAGGCGACGATACCTGTGCGTCCGCTCGAGGACGAGATCACCGTAAAGGTCGAGAAATGCGATGTAGTCGTCGGCGGCGAGAAGGGCTCGTCCGCGACCGTCGCCTTCGAGGCGCGCGGCGCATCTGCCGCGCTTGTCACGGTCGTGGACGAAGGGATAAACATCCTGACGGACGAGCAGGTGCCTGATCCTGTGGCGCATTTTGCTGCGCCGCGCTACGCGAACCATCCGCTCTACGACATCTACCACCGCATACTTCCCGTGCTTGGCGAGGACCTTCTCCGTGCAAGCGGCGTCAAGACGGGCGGCGGCGCGGGGGCGGAGATGCTCGGGCGCGTAAGCCCGGTGCCGACGCGCAGGTTCAAGCCGCTTTCGCGCTGGAGCGGCCGCGTGGAAGTTGGTGAAGACGGGAAGGGCGTATGCGAGTTTCCGCTTGGCG
Organism: uncultured bacterium; assembly: GCA_902780865.1. Classification (GTDB taxonomy): domain Bacteria; phylum Verrucomicrobiota; class Kiritimatiellia; order RFP12; family UBA1067; genus UBA1067. The sequence goes on along the minus strand of CACZHC010000035.1, from coordinate 42,290 downwards.
AGTTCGTCGGGGAGGTCCGCGCGACAGTCGTTGCCTGGAGTGCGTCGGCGTCGGGATCGGACGCGATTCAGGCGAAGGTCACGCCGAAGATTGTCATGATGCCGGACGCACCGCGCTTCGTCGCGCCGGGAGATGTCTTCGAGGCGACGCTGCCGATTTACAGGAGAGATGGAAATAGCCATGTAGAACATGTAGATGGAATGATTGAGTATTCCATCAGCGTGGGACGAAATGTTGGGAGATGGGCGTCGCATATTCCGTGAAAGGCATGGGGGAGACGCATCATGAGAGAATAATCCTGCCCGTTCGCCCCGCCGTCGCCTGGGTGGAGACTTCGGGAGTGAAGAGGGGTCAGGAGTCAGGAGTCAGGAGTCAGGAGTCAGGGGTTGGGGGGAACCCATTTGAGAAATACAGCGAGAAGGTGTATGACTCGCCTGTCGGACAGTACGAATCGGCGCTACGGTGGCTCGCGGAATATCCGCACGGCTGCCTTGAGCAGACTTCCTCGCGCATGTTCCCGCTTATCGGCGCAGGAGGAATTCTCGCCTCAGTCTCGCCTGCGGGGCCTGATATCGTATCTTCTGGCGTCAGGCGCGTCGAGTCGATGGTGAGGTCTACCGACTTCGTAATGTGGCCTGACTGCAACTATGCGCCATGGGACCCAGAAGTGTCGCTTTATGCCGCGCACTTCCTCGTCGAAGCGGAGAAGAACGGCTATGCGCTCAACCGCCTCGCGCGCGACCGCGTCTTCAGTTTCCTGAAACGCTGGGCGATGTCGACGAACGACACTGTGTCGGCCTACGCCTGCCACACGCTCGCGCTCGCCGGGAAGCCCGAGAAGGATCGCATGCTGCGGCTCTACGACGCGTCGACCAACCTGACGCTTCTTTCGCGCACACGCCTCGCACGCGCATTCGCCTTGACGGGCGACAGGCGCCGCGCCGAGACGCTGCTTGCGGCGAATGTCGCGCCGTCGTCGGTGAAGGACGCTTCGTTCGCCGTCCTCGCGCTTCTTGATGTCGATCCTGACGATTCGCGCATACTTCCGCTTGCCTCCTATCTCGACAGGCAGCGCGACCGCGAGCGGCTCTCGTGGGGGACTACTGGCGACAACGCGCACGCGCTTCTTGCGATAGGCGCATACTACCGCCACCATCCCGCGAAGACAGGCGAGAAGTTCGTCGTTTGGCACAAGCTCTCGCTGCCCAAGCCAAGAGACGTAAGGGACGAGTCGCGCGGCATTTCCATCGTGCGGCGCTACCTTACGCCCGAAGGCGGAGAGGCGGATCTTTCGAAACTATCGCTCGGCGAGATGCTCATAGCGGAACTTGCGCTCAAGGTCGACGACACGCGCGAGCTTTCCGACCTCGTTCTCGAAGACCTCTTCCCCGCGTGCTTCGAGCCGGTGCATGGGGCGCTCGATGCGATCGAGCGGAAGCATGACTGGGTCATGCGATCCGATGCGCGCGACGACAGGATGCTTGTCTTCTCGAAGAGGTTCACGCTTGCGAAGGGCGAGGAGGCGACCTTCCGCTATCCGGTGCGCGTCGTCTCGGCTGGCGACTACATCCTCCCCGGGCCAAGCGTGGAGGCAATGTACCATCCAGAACTCCACGCCCGCCGCGCCCCCGATCGCATTTCCGTCAAGCGGTAAGCAAGTGGCAAGATTGTATGATGCCTGTATTTTCCATCGTGACGCCGTGGAAGGCGGGCGCGGATTTGGTATAATACAGGCATTATGTTCATCAATCTTGACAGACCGCTTGTCGTGTTCGACCTCGAGACGACAGGGCTCTTCCCGAAGCGCGACCGGATCATCGAGCTCGGCGCGATAAAGGTTATGCCCGATGGCACCGAGGAGGAGCGCTGCTGGCTGCTCAATCCCGGGATTCCCATTCCGCCCGAGTCGACGGCCGTCCACGGCATAGCAGACGAGGACGTGAAGGACTGCCCGACCTTTGCGGACAAGGCCGACGAGATCTATGCGTTCTTCGACGGGTGCGACCTTTCCGGCTTCAATTCCGACCGCTACGACATTCCTTGCCTCGAGGAAGAGTTTGCCCGCGTCGGCAGGAACTTCGGCGTTTCGTCGCGCCGCTGCATCGACGTCCAGCGCATTTACCACAGGATGGAGCCGCGCGACCTCACCGCCGCCGTTCGCTTCTACCTTGGCCGCGACCACACCGGCGCCCATGGCGCAGAGATGGATACGCGCGCGACGCTCGAGGTCTTCAAGGCGCAGATGGCGAAGTATCCTGGTCTTCCGCAGACTTCCGCGGAAATGGCCGAGCTCCTCTCGCCGCGCGATCCGAACGCGATCGGGCGCAACCGCGAGCTCCTTTGGCGCGACGGCGAGCTCTACGTCAACTTCGGCAAGAAGAAGGGCGAGAAGCTGCGCGACCTCCTGTTCCGCGAGCAGAACTTCCTCAAGTGGATCCTCAAGGGCGACTTCGACACCGAGGTCAAAGCCGTCGTCCGAGACTTGCTCGACCACGGGCGGCTTCCGGCCGCCCCCGCCGCAAAATGACGGAAGGGGCGTTCTTTCAGGACATCGCGCTCGTCATGGCCGTGGCCGGCCTCGTGGCGGCGCTATTCTCGCGCATGAGGTGGCCGAAGGTCATCGGCTACATCGTCGCGGGCGTTCTGCTTAACAAGTACACATGGGGCGGGAGCCTGCTCGCCGACTCTCAGTCGATCAACACGATTGCGCAGCTCGGCGTCGTGTTCCTCATGTTCTCGATGGGACTTTCGTTCTCCGCGAAGGACATGAAGAGACTGCGCGGCGTCGCCGTTCCATCGGCGCTGATCGACACCATCGTCATGATCTGGCTCGGATACACGGTCGGCACGCGCGTCTTCGGCTGGTCGCTCGTCCAGTCGGTGTTCCTAGGCGTCGCAATGTGCGATTCCGCGACGACGCTTCTCGCCAAGGTCATCGACGAGGCGGGCTGGGGCTCGCGTCCGTTTGCCAAATACGTCCTCGGCACCTCGCTTTGCGAAGACATAGTCTGCGTCGGCGCGATTGCCGTCGCGACGGGGCTCGCGAATGGCGGCGGGATGTCGGCCGGCGCATTCGCCGCGTCGCTTGGCTGGCTTGCCGTCTTCTTCCTTGCGGTGGTCGTGATAGGGCTCGTCCACGTGCCTCGGCTTCTCGTGTCGGTCTCGTCGCGTAAGGACGACGAGGCGCTTGCCCTCACGATCCTCGGCGTCTGCTTCTTCGTCTCGTTCCTTGCCTACCGATTCAACTTCTCGCTCGCGCTTGGCGCGTTTCTCGTCGGTTTTCTTGGCGCGTCCAGCGACGTGCGCGAGCGGCTGGCGGCTCTCGTCGATCCGCTCAAGTCGATGTTCTCCGCCATGTTCTTCGTCTCGATCGGCCTTCTTGTCGATCCTGCCGCTCTCTGGGCGCACGGCGGCGCGATACTCGTCGTCTCCCTCGTCGTTGTCGCGGGCAAGCTCTTCAACAACACGTTTGCCTCGCTTCTTTCTGGCGTAGACGTCAAGACCGCTGTCCAGAACGGGTTCTCCCTCGCGCAGATCGGCGAGTTTGCATTCATGGTGGCGATCCTCTACGCGCAGCTCGTCGGCGACCCCTCGAACCCGATGTTTTCGATAGCCGTCGGTGCGTCGCTTTTGACGACGCTCTTGAACCCGCTGATGATCCGCGTGTCCGACCGTGTCGGCGACTTCGCGGAGCGAGCCCTGCCGGGGCGCTTCAGGTCCGTCCTCGAGGCCTATCGCGCGTGGCTCGCCAAGATCGGCGCGGCCGAGGGATCGCCCGCGTTCCGCAGGCTGAAGTCCGAGGTGTTTCGCATTGGCGTGTATGCAGTCCTGATGATTGCCGTTGCGACGATGTGCACCCTGCTGACGCACGTCAACTACAGCGGGGTCTCGCCGTTTTTTGCGTCGAACGCCAAGGTGTTTTTCTTCGTTCTTGCGCATCTTCTCTGCCTGCCGCTTCTGCCGCTCGGCGTCTCGGCTTCGCGCGGCCTCGCCGACGCCGTCGGCGTGATGCTCTGCGGCGAAGGCACGTCGCGCTGGCAGGTTTCCGTCCAGCAGGTCGTCCGCGCCGTAGTCTCTTTAGCCGTGCTTGCGTTCCTGTTCGTTGAGTGGGCGATGGTATCCGTCTCCATCGCGCCGAGGGGCCCGACGCTCTGGGTAGGCATTGGCGTCATTGTCCTCGTCGGGATCATCGGCTGGCGCCGCTTTGTCAAGGCGGGCTCTCGCGCGACGAAGCGCTTCCACGATGCGCTGACTGCCGAGGAGCGGCGCGAGAGTCTTGCGCGGACGATGGAGCTTGCCGTGCCGGAAGGGGTGGAGATCGCTCTGCCAGCGACTTCGCCCGCCATCGGTGGCACGGTCGTGTCGCTCAATATCCGCGCGAAGACAGGCGCTTCCGTCGTCTCCGTGGTGCGCGGCGGCGTTGTTGCGCGCAACATCGGTCCCGAGTGGGAGTTCCGCGGCGGCGACACCATCGTCGCGCTCGGCAACCACGCGCAGATCGCCGCGCTAAAGGACCTTTTGGGGGTGACGTCGTGAAAAAGAAAATCTTGCTCGCTGCTCTTGCCGCGTTTCTCGCGATTCTCTCCGTCTGTTTGCAGTTCGCGTTGCGTGCCGCGCGGCCCGCCTCCGCACCGGCGATGACCGAAGGCGCGCTCGCCGCTTTCGGCGGACTTCGCTCCATCGTCGCGGAAGTCGTGTGGTTCCGCGCCGACCGGCTGCAGGACGAGGGGCGGTACGTCGAGCTAGCGCAGCTTGCCTCTACGCTCTCGTATCTCGAGCCGCATACGCCAGAAGTGTGGAGCTACGCGGCGTGGAACCTCGCCTACAACATCTCCATAATGATGCCGACATACGAGGACCGCTGGCGCTGGGTCTACGCCGCGATCTGCCTCGTCAGGGACAAGGGGCTCGTGCTCAATCCGACTGAGAGTGAGCTCTACCGCGAGCTCGCGTGGCTCTTCGAGCTTAAGCTTGGCACGAATCTCGACGTGGCCGCTCCCGTCTATCGCGAGAAGTGGCGCGAGATGGTCGAGGACGTCGCGCGGCGCAGCGCCTGGGAAGAGTTGCGGATGGACAGGAGGGTGATGGACGAGGTGGCCAAGTCGTACGGCATGTCCGACATTGCCGACCCGATGTTCTCCGCCGTCTACTGGGCGCACATCGGCCGCGTCGTCTCGAAGAAGAAGGAGGATCTCGCGTTCCTGAACGAGATCATCCGCCAGTCGCGTGCCATCTACCGTAGATCACATCGCAACGAGCCTTGATTTTATGGTATAATACAAACATGATTACATTGTTTATCGCAATCGCCGTTGCTTTCGGCGGCTTCTCGGCGGCGCACTACGCTGCAGACCTCGGCATGGGGTGGAGCATCTTCCTCGGTCTTGTTTCGTTTGGCGTCTTCCAGGCGGCGTTCGGCTTTTTCATCCAGCGGAAGGTCAAGGCCGACATGGCGAAGGTGCAGGGCATACTGGAAGGCGGGCAGAAACGGCTTCAGCAGAAGATGCAGCGCTGGCAGATGCGGCCGCCGGGGTCTATCCAGGCCGCGCAGAAGGAGATCGCCGACGATACGCGCGTTTTCGTGAAGGAGGCGCTTGCCGAGACGGAGAACCTTCGCAAGTACCGCCTCTGGGTGCCGATGATCGAACGCCAGATGGCGACGGCGCAGCTCCAGCTAAACTGGATGATCAAGGACTTCAGGCGCGTCGACGAGCTTATGCCGAAGGCGATGTTCCTCGACCCGACTACCGTCGCAATCAAGCTCGCCCGCCAGCAGATGCGGGGCGAGGAGATCTCGGCGATGGAGAAGACCTACCGCAAGGGCGTTCGCCGCCTTCGCTACAACCAGAATGTCCTCCTCGCCGCGACGTGGAGCTGGATACTCGTCAACCGCGGCAAGGTCGACGAGGCGTTCAAGGCGCTCACGGAGGCGCTCAAGAACTCCGATGACGCTACTTTGAAGCGCAACCACGAGTGCCTGATGAACAACAAGGTCGCCCACTTCAGCAACTCGGGTATCGGCGACCAGTGGTATTCGCTTTTCCTCGAAGAGCCAAAGGTCAAGGTGCAGCGTCCGCGCTCGGTCTACCGCTGAATGCGTAACTTGGGCGGCGAAATGCGACTGACTTATGGTATAATCTACGGTATGACACGCAGGGGGATTTATTGCAGATGAAAGTTCGCAAGGCGATTGTTCTGGCGGCGGGCCACGGCACTCGGCTCAGGCCGTTTACGTGCGCGACGCCGAAGCCGCTCATGCCCGTGTGGGGCGAGCCGATGCTCGGACGCATTGTCGCCATGCTTCGGTCCTGGGGCGTGGACGACATCGCCTTCAACACCCACTGTCTGCACGAGCAGGTAAAGGCCTGGGCCGACGGCTATCGGCGCGGTGCGTCGGCGGCTGGCGACAAGGTTAAGGTCAAGGTCAGCTACGAGCCCGAGATCCTCGGCACCGGCGGAGTGCTGAACCCTCTCAGGGAGTGGATCGCGGACGAGCCGTTCTATCTCGTGAACGGCGACATCGTGGTGGAGAACGCTCCGAACCCGATCGACAAGATTCGCAATTTCGAAAGCAATGCCGTAATTGGCGTCGCCCTCGTCTCGGAGTCTGGCCCCCGCACGATCGAGGTCGAGCCCGAGAGCGGCTTCGTCACCAACTGGCGCAGCCAGGACGCTGGTTGCGACGGCACTTATACATACTGCGGCATCACCGTGCTAAAGCCGGAGATACTGAAGTTCGTAAAGCCCGAGGGCTTTTCCTCCGTCGTGTCGGCCTACGAGGACGCGATGATGCACGGCAAGTTCGTGAAGGCCGTCAAGAGCCGCGAGATGCTGTGGACCGACGCAGGCACGATACCGAGCTACATAGACCTCAACCGCGACGGCGACGACAACGCCTTCACCGACATCCCGCAGGTAAAGGCCGCGCTCGAGGCGGCGGGCTCCAATCCCGACTCCAGCGTCGAGTTCATTGGCGCGAGGGGAAGCGAGCGCGTGTTCTTCCGCTGCGACAAGGGCGTAATCATACTCTACGACGACGGCAATCGCGACGAGAACGGGCTCTATGCCGGCCACGCGCGCTTCCTCAAGTCGCGAGGCGTCCCCGTCCCCGAAGTGCTCGCCGATTTGCCTGGCATCAAGGCCCTTGTCCTCGAGGACGCAGGCGGCGAGAAGAAGATGTCCATCGATGACTATGCAAAGGTCGTCGAGGAGCTTGTGCGCTTCAACGCGCTCGGCGACGATCCCGAGCTTGACAAGCTCAACCTCCTGCCCGGTTTCGACGACGAGACTTGGGAGTGGGAGAGGGGGCTTTTCCGCAAGTACTGCCTCGGCTCTCGCTTCCGGCGCGAGATGCCGAAGGACGTCGAAGCCGAGCTTGAGAAGGTCGCCGAGATCCTCGAGAAGGAACCGAAGGCGCTTGTCCACCGCGACTTCCAGTCTACGAATGTCCTCTGGAAGAACGGCAAGCCCAGGTTCATCGACTTCCAGGGCATGCGCCTTGGCCCCGCCGCCTACGACCTCGCGTCGCTCGTCTACGACCCGTATGTTACTTTCACCGACGACGGGCGCAGGGCGCTTGTCGCCCTCTATGCTAAGAAGTGCGGCCGAGCCGAGATCGAGAAAATCCTTCCCTTTGCCGCCGTCCAGCGCCTTGTCCAGTGCCTTGGCGCCTACGGACGGCTTGCGTCCGTCGGGCAGCCGCAGTTCTGCAAGTGGGTGCTGCCTGCGCTTCAGAATCTCCTTTCCGCCGCAGACGACGCCGGCCTTGACGCCGTCGGCGCGCTCGCGGAGGACCTCATCGCCGAGATGCGGCGAAGCCACGGCCACGAGGGCTGCTCGTGCGGACACGGCCACGACAGGGGATGAACGCGATTCGCCAGTTTCTCCGCCGCGTCTGCCAGACGGGCGTGCGACGCCAGGGCTGCGTTAGAACAGTGGCCATGGGGCGCGAGCGCGTGTTCCGCGCGTGGGACATTGGCGACGACACTTTCATCTTCGAGAAGGGCATATCCACCCACCTTGGCGAGAGGCCGAGCGTCCTCGTCGCCGAAAAGCGCGACTTGAGGCACGGCAAGGTAGGTCGCGTGTTCACGATGACGACGGGCAACCATTCCGTCGCCGCGTTTCCGCTTCTCGACGGCCGCTTCTGGAAGATATCGCGCCTCCCGTCCTCTCGCCGCGGCGACGTGCTGATGCATTCGATCCTCTGCGCGAACGTCGTGAACGAGACGATAGAGATTTCGCAGCGCGACGTCCCTTCGCCCAAGCTCTACGCCGCCGACGGGTGGCTTCTCGGTTCGCTCGGGTTCGCCATGAACGACATCGTGATGGGCGACAGGAACGAGACGACGCTCGCGCACTACCGCGAACTCGGCCAGGAGTGGCGCGTGAAGCCGCTCGCCTGGACGGAGACCGAGATGAAAGTCGCGCTTGCGGGCTCGAAGAAGCGCATTGCGACTAAGCTCAACTACTACCATTCCGCACGAGGCGTCCACTTCCTCACTTTCCCGGAGCTCCGTCGCTTCGCGTCGCTCGCGCAGGACGATCCCGCCGAGTTCGTACGCGGCGTGAAGGAGCTCGTCTCGGTCTACGAGGGCCAGCCGTGCTCGTTTTGCCGCATGCCGAAGTATCGCGGCCACCACGAGATCGAGCTTTTCGGCATGAGGCGCGGCGTCGCGCTCGAGCGGCTAATCCCCGAGCTTGAACGCCTGATGGAGTCTGTCGCGCTCGGGCGGCTCGGCCAGCTTGGTGTCATCCAGAAGACGCAGGAGATTCTTTCGCTCTACGAGTCGCTGCTGACACGCCCCGAGTTTGCCGACGAGACGTCGGGTGCGTTCACCGAGACGCTTTACATGTACATAACGGGCGAGATCTACGCCGTCGCAGGCGAGGGCTCGACCCCGGCGTTCGACGACCGCCGCACGGCGCTTCCTGGCGCGACTTATGTCGGCGGGCGCGCCATAATGCACCCTGGCGCGGACGAGCGCAGCGAAGTGCTTCTCTCCAATCTCAGGGGGCTCATGTCGAAGGACGAAATCGTCGTCTACGCGAACGTCTACGAAATCCGCCAGGCCGAGAACGTGCCGATCGGGAAGGGCAAGACGCGCGAAATCGTCTACAAGACGAACCGCAGCCCGCTTGAGAAGAGCTTGATCGAGAAGCGCCTTTCGAGCGCGCGCCGCGGCTATGGCAGCTACATGCTCGCACGCATCGGCGCTCTCAAGGCGCTCGGCCTCACCTTGAGCGCGAACTACATGCTGCTTAGGCGTCGGCCCCACAAGGGCCGCCGGCCGATGGACTTCTACATCCGCGAGCGCTGCGAGGGCGAGCCGATGGATTCGATCCCGGCGAACTACTTCTGCAACGCCGACGACGCCTCGGTCGAGGAAAAGGACGTCGTCCTCGGGCTAGCGACGCTGATGGGCGACGCGGCCGCGCAGAACATGGCGATGAAGAAGTACGACCCAGAGACAGAGTCTCCGCTCTATGGCGTCGGCAAGGAGATCTACGAGTTCGAGTACGACATCATCCGCCAGCGCGTCGTCCCGAAGAGCGTTGCGACCTGCTCCGTGCGCGGCAGCTTCGGCTGGCCCGACCTCTCGTTCTCCGACGAGAACCTGCTTGCGCTAGCGAACTTCTACCTCGGCAACTTCGCCCATGCGCTTAAGATCTACCAGAAGCGCCACGCCGTGACGATGGCCGAAGTCGCCGAGAGGTTCATGAACGGCTTCGAGTACAGGACGCACGCGCTTGCATGGCAGCTTTCTGTCATGCGCGAAGAGTTCGAGGGCTTTAGGCCGTCGCTTCCCAGTGTCTACGACTTTGAGCGGAAGTGGGCGTTTGTGCTGTGGTCGCTCGAGCGCCAGGAACGCCGTATGCCCATCCTGCGGCGCCTGTTCATGGAAAAGGTCGCACTTGTCGAGAGCGAGGCCTCGACCGGCGGCGAAGGTGCTCCCCGCATTGAGTCCGGGGGATATGCGGAGTCGTGACCCGCATAGAGAGATTCGGCTGGCGGGGAGCCGTCGAGCCAGGGATCGGGCGCGTCGTTAGCGCGCATGGTGACTACTACCATCTCGTCTGCAACGAGGCAGAGGGCGAGATTCTCGCACGCAAGAAGAAGTCCGCGTTCGGCCGCATGAAGACCGTCGCTCCGGACGACATGAAGGGCGCGAAGAAGTCCGAGCTTCAGGCGTCCGAGCCGCTCAAGCCGATCACCGGCGACTTCGTGAGGTTTCGCCACAACGCGCAGGGCGACTCGATGATACTCGAGGTCCTGCCGCGCTTCTCGCACTTCGAGCGCCGCGACCCCGCCGCGCGCCGCACCTCGCAGACGCTCGCCGTCAACTTCGACACGCTCTTCATAATGATGTCGCTTAACGAGGACTTCTCGACGGCGAGGATCGACCGGTATCTCGCGCTTGCCGAGGACATAGGCGGCGGCGAAGCTGTCGTGGTGCTCACGAAGGCCGACCTCTGGCGCGACGGCGACGAAGCGTTCGTCGACGAGCTTGTCGAGACGATAGCTGGCCGCGCGCGGCTTCTCAAGGTGTCTTCGCTCACGGGCGAGGGGATGGACGCCGTGAGGGAGTATGCGGCTCCCGGCAAGACTCTTGCTTTCGTCGGCTCGTCCGGCGTAGGCAAGTCGACGCTCCTCAATACGCTCGCGGGCGAGGAGTGGGCGGCTACGCAAGAGATTCAGGAGTGGTCTGGGAAGGGCCGCCACACGACGACGAGCCGCGAGCTCGTCATGCTGCCGTCGGGGGCGATGGTGATAGACACGCCCGGCGTCCGCGAGATAGGCATGGTTGGCGAGACCGACCAGGTAGTGGCCAAGGGCGTATCGACCCACCGTTGGCGAAAGGGTCAGACCCCTGTGACACAGTAAAGTGACACAGTAACGAGGAGCCATATGGTTAGACATTTCGAAAAATCAAGAAAGGTTACTGTGTCACTTTACTGTGTCACAGGGGTCTGACCCTTATGAAGACAAGGCAGTTTTGGTATCCGCTTCCAGAGCGGCTGATAGCGCAGCACCCCGCCGAAAAGCGCGGCACCGAGAAAATGATGGTGCTCCACCGCGCGACGGGCGTCGTCGAGCACAGGCATATCGCAGACATCGTCGAGTACATCACTGCGAACGACCTGCTCGTAGTGAACGACACCAAGGTGTTTCCCGCGCGGCTAATCGGCGAGTGGCCCGACACGCACGGCGCAATCGAGCTCCTTATGGTAAACGCAGCGCCCATGGACGCCGACGACGAGCGGCCAAGCATGACTGCGGGAACCGATTCGCTACGCTGGAACTGCATAATCGGCTCGGGTCGCAAGTGCCGCGAAGGGCAGGTCGCCTCGTTCGGGCCCGCGGGCGAACTAAAGGCGACGCTTGTGAAGCCGCTTTCCGGCATCGGCATGTGGCAGGTGGAGTTCTCGTGCGACCGTCCGCTTATGGACCTTCTCGACGAGTTCGGCCATACGCCTGTACCGCCCTACGTGAAGCGCGAGGGCACGGCCGAGGAGGAGAAGGAAGACCGCGAGCGATACCAGACGATCTACGCGCGCGAGGTCGGTTCGGTCGCCGCGCCGACGGCGGGGCTCCACTTCACTCCGGAGATCTTCGCCGCGCTCGACGCGAAGGGCGTGAAGCGCGTCGCGGTCACGCTCCATGTGGGCCCTGGGACCTTCCGTCCCGTCAAGGCCGAGAACATCGAAGACCACCACATGGACTTCGAGGCGTTCACCGTCCCGCCCGAGACGGCCGAGGCGATCAACGAGTGCAAGGCGCGCGGCGGCCGCGTCTTCTGCGTCGGCTCGACGACGGTGAGGACGCTCGAGACCGTCGCCGCCGCGGTAGAGTCCGATAGGGTCACTGCAGGGTCTGATAGCGCTGACTCTACATCGACTCTAACCGACCCTAATTCGACTCTAAGTGACTCTAAGGTCGTTGTGCCTTGTTCGGGCGCGAGCGACATATTCATCTACCCGCCGTACCGCTTCCGTGTGTGCGACTGCATGCTTACGAACTTCCACCTTCCGCAGTCGACGCTCCTTATGATGATTTCGGCGCTCGCAGGCCGCGAGCGGGTCCTCTGTTCCTATGCACTTGCCGTGAGAAACAACTATATGTTCTTTTCATACGGCGATTGCATGCTCATAGTCTGATTTGATATAATACTACCCAATATGCCGCTATTCGTGCCTAAAGACCGCAAGTCGCTCTTCCGCCAGTTCTTGGCGGGAATGTATGACGCCGTCGTCATAACCGACCCGAATGGCCACATCATCGAGATCAACCCCCGCGCCGAGGAGCACTTTGGCTACTCCCAGGACGAGGTGATCGACAGGCCGATTTCCTTCTACATCCCCGGGCTCGCGCCAGAGATAGTCCAGCGCATACGCCGCGGGCTCGAAGGCGACCGCCATATGATGATCGACGCGAACGGCCTCAACAAGGACGGTTCGAAGTTCTCCTGCGAGGTGACGGTCTCGATAATCGACTTGATGGACCCAGGCGACCTCGTCTTCACCGTCCGCAACACCGAGCGCCGCCGCCGCATCAACACCATGCTCCGCGCGAAGGCCAACGCCTTCCAGGTCGCGCAGTGCGCGCTTTTCGCGTGCGACGCCGACGGCAACATCCGCGAGTGCAACACGGCGTTCTGCGAAATGTTCGACCTCAAGGACGAAGAGGACGCGCGCACTCACACCTTTGCGGAATTCATGTCCGACGACCCGCTTCCCGAGAATTTCAAGAAGGCGCTTGCGGGCGAGACGACCGTAACCGGAATCGTCGCCGAGGGCGATGAAGACCAGGAGGAAGTCGAGGTCGTCCTTGCGCCCAACATGCTCGGCCACAAGTGCCAAGGCGTGGTCGGCAGCATCATCAAGGTCTGACGCGATGCGCCGCCCCTACCAGCATTCTGCGGGCATCGTATCCCTCTCCGTCAACAAGCCGGATCCCAAGATCTTGCAGGATTTTCTCGTCCTCAAGTTCGCTCTTTCCCGCCGCGCGGCAAAGGCGGCCATCGACGGTCGCAGCGTTTGGGTCAACCGCAAGTGCGTGTGGATTGCGCGCTATGCGCTCAAGACTGGCGATCTCGTCGAGGTTCCGTCGGTCGTCGTGAAGGGCGCCCAGCGGCAGTCGGCCCAGAGCTCGCGCGAAAACGCGACGCCCGGCGCACTCCCAGCGAAGAGGCATGTCAGGGTGCTTTGGCAGGACGACAACTACCTCGTTTGTGACAAGCCGGCCGGGCTCGTTTCTTGTGACGACCCAAAGAGCGTCGAGGCGATCCTGCGCGAGCAGGAGAAGGTCCCGACTCTCGAGGCGGTCCACCGCCTCGACCGCGACACGACCGGGTGCCTCATGTTCGCGAAGAACCACGCCGCGCTCGAGGCGGCGATAGAGGAATTCAAGACGCATGTCGTAACGAAGGTCTACCACGCCGTAGTCGTTGGCGAGTTCAAGTTCGCGCACCGTCTCGTCGACACTCCGCTTGACGGGCAGCCGGCGGTCTCTCGCGTGACGAGGGAGGCGAAGTCGGCAGACGCGAGCTTCCTGAGGGTTCGCATAGACACTGGCCGCACGAACCAGATTCGTCGCCACCTCGCGTCGCTGCGCTTCCCGATAGTGGGCGACAGGGTGTTCGGGCTCAAGAACGCGCGCGACCCGCGGCTTATGCGCGTTCCGCGGCAGATGCTCCACGCGTCCACGCTTACGCTGCCGCATCCGCTGACGCGCAGCGCCGAGATTTCCGTACACTCGCCGCTTCCGGCCGACTTCAGGGCGGCGTTGAAGCTTTTTGGAATGGGGAAGTAGCAATGTCACAGGAATGGAACATCAGGTCCCGCGGCCATGTATGCAGTCTTTGCCAGAAGCCGCTCGTCGACCGCGCGCCGGTAGTGAGCGCGCTTAAGGAGACGCCCGAGGGGTATGAGCGCTTCGACTGCCACCCGGAGTGCTGGAAGACGGCGGAGAAGGACTGGGAGCCGTTCTCGCAGTGGGACGGCGTCTATCTCGCGCCTGTGAAGGAAGAGAAGAAGGAGCCGCTCAAGAAGGAGGACGCGGGTGAACTCCTCAGGCAGCTTGTCACGCTCGACGACCCCGCGATGAAGAACGTCGTCTATGTCCTCGCCGTGATGCTCGAGCGCTCGAAGATACTCGTCGAGCGCGACGCGAAGGAACTTGAGGACGGCAAGCTACGAAGACCGCAAGCAGGGCGACACCTTCGTCATTCTCGATCCGCGTCTCCGGCTTGAGAACCTCGCCGAAGTGCAGTCCCAGGTCGTCGCGCTCCTCTCGGGCACGAAGACTCTCGGCGAAGTCGCCAAGGAGGAGGATTGCGCCGCCGAACCGCAGCCGCAGCAGTAGCTGTTGCGCTTGGCGTGAAGCTTGCGGTCGACGCGCTGCCGGATGCAGCCGTCGCCTTTGGCTTCATGCGGCCAGCCGCGCGGCTTGCCGCGATCTACTTGGGCGCGGCGTTTGATATTCCCATGATGACGATTTCGGCGCGCGGCGTGACGATCACTGTCGTGCGGGCGTGTTCCGCGACGGACTTCTTCTCGATGGCGTTTGCGCTCCTTGGCTTTGCCATGCCGATCCGCCAGCTTGCGCTGAGAATCCCTATTGCCATTGTGTCTGCGTGGATAGTCGCCGTTTTCGCGAACGCTGTGCGGCTCGTCCTTCTCGTCTACGCGGACGGCTTCTTCCCGGCGTCGCAGATTCCCGCCGTCCACATGTCCATAGGCATCGCAGTCTTCTTGCCCGTGTTCGCGCTGTTGTGGTATACTTTTGTCGTAAAAGCCAGTTGCAAAAGATCTTTCAGACAGGATTTACAGGACTCACAGGATTTGAGAAAGGATGATCATCATGGAGACGCCCTTGCAAAACGATGAAAAGCTTTCGCTCTTCGCCCATCCGTTGACATTCGCGATCACGCATCTCGCCTTTCCGATTCTTGCGACGCTCGCGTGCGTCTACCTCTATTGGATCACTTGCGACGCGCTCGAAGGAGTGCTTGCGTCAAAGGCGCTCGCCGTCTTGCTTGCTTCTGCCGCGCTTCCTCTGTCGGCGCTTGGACTCCTGATGTTCCGCCCCAAGTCCATGAACACATGGCTTATGTTCGCCTACGCCTTTCTCGGCGTGGCGTTTCTCTATCTCTCGGTGCCGGTCCTGGGCGAGATGACAAGCAAAGTGGACAACTGGATAATCGGCCCGACGCCGATGTTTGCCATCTTCGCCGGCATCGTCCCGCTTGTCTTCGCAGGCGTCGCGCGCATCGCCACGGCAAAGTGGAAAATGAACACCGGCACAGACATCATGACATCGGTCCTCTGCCTCGTCGTTCCTCCGGCCGCCGCATTTTTCGTGGCGAATGTCGCGTTTAGGTTCGATAAATTCTTCCGTGACCTCAAGCTTTCGCCCCTGATGGAGTCCATTGCCGCGCATGCTCTGGCTGTCGGTTACTTCCTCGGATGCGTCGTCTTCTTCGTCGGTATCCTGCGTCTTCTCCACAAGCTCTTCACTGTCGTTGCGAGTCAGATGCCTGAAAGCGCCCGCAGGTACGGCGGCGCCACTGTCTTTGGTCTCGTTCTCCCGCTCGCCGGTCTTTCGCTCAACCTGACGATTCCGTTTCCTGCGGACTTCGCAAATCCGTGGGCGTGGGGGCTTGCCATATTCTCTGGTCTTGTCCTTTTCCTGCCCGCGCGAAACGATGCGCTTGGCCTCGGCTCGTATTTCCTTAAGTTCGTCGCAGCTCCTTTCGTCGTCTATTTCTTCGTCCTCTTCGTTCCGTTTATGCCGCTTGCGATACCGGCGATAATCGCGATGGGCGCCGGCTTTCTCATTCTCGCGCCGACGCTTCTCTTTCGCTATTGGACGCGCGACGCATACGCTGCGTATCTTGCGCTTCGTCCTCGCTTCTCCCGCTGGCGCCTTATCCTCATCGCGCTCATTGGCGCTCTCGTCATGCCGCTGGCGTTTGTCGTGGATGTCGAAATGGAACGCCACGACGTCAAGGCGCTTCTTAGATGGCATACCGAGGAAGACTTCGATCTTCCGCCCGCGCCGATGCCGGTCTCGCAGGAGAGAGCCGAAAAGATAATGAAAGGGATCAACGACTACACCTTCGGCGCGGAGATTCCCTTCCTCTCGGCATGGCGCACTTGGCGCGTCTACGACGGAATGTACATGGCGGACAAGCTCCGCAACGAGCTGAATCTCCGCATCCTCGGCAAGAAGGTGGCCGACGAACGCGACTGGGAAGGGCGCGCGCGCAACATCTTTGGCGGCAGTATCTTCGGCGCCAACACCGCGCGGCGCTCGTACACCCGAGGCGCGCGCGGGAGATGGTGGGGCCGTCCGACGCCAACGAATGTCTTTACGACAGAGGTAAAGCCGTCTGGCGAGCAGGGCGAGCCGGTCTTTGCAGTTGTCGTGAAACCTGTCGCGGAAAGAGAAGGGCAGGAGTTCGTCGCGGACATCGCGCTTCCCGCCGGTGCGTGGATCGAGGGCATGCGTCTCAAGATGACGAACGGCGTTTGGAAGACGGCGCGGCCTTCCGAGCGCAAGGCGGCGGAATGGGTCTACAACAAGATCACCGAGCAACGCCTCGACCCGTCGATCGTCACGCTCGACACGCCGACGACTGGCACGCTCAAGGTCTTTCCTGTCGGCAAGGAAGGACGCGAAGTGGAGCTGACGATTCGGCTTCCGTCGGCTGACGCATCGTCGTATGTCGTGGTGTTCAACGGAGAGCCCGTCGCGAACCCGCTTTATTCAGGCGGCGATGCGCTATACACGGCCGACGGCGCGGCGGTCTCGGCGGTCCCCGCGGCTTGGATGAACGCGCATACGAACGAACTCGTCGCGGCTGGCGCAGGCGAAGTCGAGAAGTTCGACATCGACGATCCAGAGCTCATGCGCAAGCTCAGGCGGCGACTGCGCGAAGCTTCCAAGGCGATGGCCCGCGATTGCAGCGGCGTCATGCCCAACATCAAGTTCGAAATGCGCAAGGACGACCTCGCGCTGCCAATAGACATCCTTTCGACGAACATTCTCTCGAAAGCCGACCTCGCCATCTTGCGCCGCGAACTTCCAGGGCTTGCGTCGCTTGGCGACAGGCCTCTCGACGGTTGGTTCTTCCTCGACGGCGAGGATGGCGGGAAGGTCGCCGTTCCCTGTCGCAAGGGCAACGGCGGCTCGGCCGTTCTCGGCGCGGTTGTGTTCGCAAACCTCAAGGGCGCGACGAAGATTGGCGGCGCGTGGGCTGAGGGCGCGAAGGCGTGGGAGCTGGAAAACAATGCGTTCCTAAAGCCGGCGCTCGACGCCCGACGCGAGCTTCTTGAACTGACGCGCAAGACAGGGACGCTCACGACGAAGTCCTCCTACATCGTCGTCGAGTCGGCGGCGCAGGAAAAGGGGCTTGTGCAAAAGGAGATGGAATCCCTGCACGGCGATAAGTCGCTCGACTTCGACGAGTCCGTGGCCGACAAGACCGGTGACGCGCCCGGCTTCCTCATTCTTCTATTGCTCTTCGCTCCGCTCGCCCTCTGGTGGCGCAAGAAACCGTCGGTCAGGAATTTCTAAATCAAGGAGAAAGCAAATGACCAAGACAATGATGCTTGCCGCGTGTGCAGTCGCCGCCACGGCTTTTTCGGCGAAGGGCGATTTTGCCATGGACCGCTCGGTGATGAGCGACAAATACTGGTCGATCTGGAACGACGAGGTCCAGGCGAAGATCGACGCCGACATCGAGAAGTACCGCAAGGCGGACGCGACATTCGAAGTCGCGGCTTCCGACGGCGCGGATGTGAAGGTCGAGCAGGTCGGCCACGCGTTCTATTTTGGCGCGCACATCTTCAACTTCAACCAGCTCGGCAAGAAGGAGTGGAACGACCGCTACAAGGAACTGTACGGCACTCTCTTCAACTCCGCGACTGTCGCGTTCTACTGGCGTACTCTCGAGCAGTATCCGTATGCTCCGCGTTTCGAGGAACGCTACGAGGACACCGAGGAGTACTGGAACCGCGAGTACGAGCGCGACCCGAAGGCCGTCGCGTACAAGCCGAATTGGCGCCGCCCCGCGACCGATCCGGTGATCAGCTTCCTCAAGACGCGCCGCTTGCGTATCCACGGCCATCCGCTCGTATGGGGAAACAACGCCTGGCACACGCCCACCTGGCTCTGGGACGACTTCTGCCCTGAAAGCGAGAAGCGCGCGCTTGAGGCCGCGTCAGGAGTAAAGCTCCCGGTGCGCGACATAAAACAGCCGATCTGCACCAAGGACACGAGGAACGATCCCAACCTGCGTTGGTGGGATGGTGCGTGGAAGGAAATCTACGCCAAGCTCTCCGAAGAAGAGATCGCCGCGCTCGTGCCGACCTACATCAAGGCCATCAACGACATCTACGAGAGGCGCGTCAGGGAGATCGGCGAGCGGTACGGAAGCCGCATCGACTCCTGGGATGTCGTCAACGAGAGCGCTACGGACTTCGACGATTTTGGCAGGAAGGCCGTCCGCGGCAAGCTGTTCGACAAGAGTCTGTACGGCCCGATGCCTGCGGACTACGCGTACAAGTCGTTCCTGTGGGCGCAGAAGTATCTTTCGCCAAAGGCGCTGTTCACCATCAACGACTACAACATGGGTCCGTTCTTCGAGCAGGTCGATGACCTTCTCCGCAACGGCGCTCGCATCGACGTTGTCGGCTCGCAGATGCACCTGTTCAATCCGGCTGAGTCCGTAAACATTGCTCGCGGAGAGGGGCCCGCCCATCTTCGCCCAGCGGCAGTAGCCGAGCGCTTCCGCATTCTTTCGCAGGCGAATAGGCCAATCCACCTCTCCGAGATCACGATCACCGCGCCTGACAACTCGCAGCGCGGGCAGATGGTGCAGGCGATAATCATGCGCAACCTCTACCGCGCGTGGTTCTCCGTGGAGAAGATGAACGGCATCACCTGGTGGAATGTCGTCGACGACTGCGGCGCGCCGGGCGAACCATCGATCTCCGGCATCTTCACGCGCGACATGCAGCCCAAGACCGCCTACTTCGCGATGGACGATCTCGTGAACCGCGAGTGGAAGACTAAGACGACCGCGAAGGCGGCCGACGGCAAAGTCTCGTTCCGCGGTTTCAAGGGGCGCTATCGTCTCTCTTGGAAGGACGCCGACGGCAAGGAGCGCTCCAAGCTCGTCGAGGTCGAGTGACGATGAAACAGCCGTCTCCGAGACAGCGGGATGCGCTCGCGCTCGTCGCGGACGGGAAGTTCTATCCCGATCTCGTGAAGGAGGACGACGGCTGGCATGCGCGTTGGCGCGCGCTTGGCGCGGACAACGAATGGGTCGACGAATATGTGCGCGGCCCGTCTGTCACTGTTCTTAGCGAGGATGCCGAGGACCAGCGGTACGAGACGCTTCACGACGCATGGGCGATGGCTCTGAGAAGCCGAACAGGGCTTGTGCGCTGGGATGACGCCGAGTGCGCCGCATTCGCCGCGGAGCTTGCCGAATGGCACGGCGGCGGCAGTGAAGATGTCGAGGCGAGGCGCGCGCTCTGTTTCGGCTTCCATGCCGCGAGCGACTCAAGCGAAAACGCGTTTACGCTTTCGTGCCCTCGTCCGAAGGGTCGCGCCCAGTATCGCGCGCTTGGGCAGGCCGTCAGCGTGTGGGGCGCGCTGCGCGGCCTCAGAAGCGCCGGCGCGTCGCTTGAGGCGCGGCTTTCCAAGGCAGAGGCGGAGGACTTCGTCCGCCGCGGTGCGCGAGAGCTCGTGGACGCGGGCTACTCCGTGGCGGGCGTGGATCTCGCTGCGACTGTCGCCGCAGTTGCCGAGATAGATGGCGACGCGGCAGATGTGTCGCGCGACGACGAAAAGAAAAGCGTCCGTCTCAAGATCAAGGTCGCTGGCGAGGAAGTTAGCGCGGAGGAGATACGCTTTCTACTCGAACAGAATTCCACGCTCGTCTTCTTCCGCGATCGCTGGATTGAAGTCGATCGCGGAATTCTGCGTGAAGCGCTGCGGGCGCTCGAGAAGTCCGAGAAGACGAAGTCGAATCCTCTCTCCTTTGCGCTCGGCATCGGCGCCGTCGGGAGAATGGAAGTTGAAGAAGTTCTTGCGGACGGCGGTATCCTCGGGCTCTTGAACCGGCTTCGCCAGTCGCACGACGGCGCGGCAAATGTGACGCGTGGCGGAGCTGCCGTCGAGATTCCAGGGTTCGAAGGAACGCTCCGCGACTACCAGTCGCGCGGAGTCGATTGGATTTCGTTTCTGACCGACAATGGCTTTGGCGCGCTACTTGCCGACGACATGGGTCTTGGCAAGACGATACAGACGATTGCGTGGATTCTTAGGAGCAAGGGGGGAAGGGTCCTTGTTGTTGCTCCGCTGACACTGCTGTCGAATTGGCGGCATGAGTTTGCGAAGTTTGCGCCGTCCCTGCGCGTCTATGTCCACCAGGGAGACATGCGCCATGTCGGTAGCGGCTTCAAGAAGGCGGCGGCAGAAGCCGATGTAGTGGTGACGAGCTACGCGCTTATCGTGCGCGACCACCGCGAGTTTGCAGAAGTGGAATGGGATGGAATCGTCCTTGACGAAGCGCAGGCGATAAAGAACCCGGACACTCACGCGGCGAGGGCGATTCGCGCGCTTGGCGTTCGCCGCCGTCTCGCGCTCACGGGCACGCCGATTGAGAACGGCGTTGCGGACATCTGGAGTCTCGAGGAGTTCTTGAACCCTGGGCTTCTCGGCGACCGCAAGTCGTTTGCCGACCGCTTTGTGAAGCCACTTGCAACCGACCCGAGTTCCGCGCAGGGAAAGAAGCTGCGCCGCGCTCTCGAGCCGTCGAATACTGCGCGCTTGCGCCGGCGGAGCGCGCGGAATACGAGGGCGCGCTTGCCGACTACCGCGCGGGAGAGAGGCGGCAGGGCGACATCTTCGCGCTTTTGACGCGGCTCAAGCTCGCCTGCGACGGCTTTGACGGCGAGACAGTCTCGGGCGGCAAGGCAGATCGCCTCGTCGAGCTTGTCGAGACGATTTTCGAGAACGGCGAGTCGGTGCTCATCTTCTCGCAGTATGCGAAAGTGGGCGAGGCGCTGAAGAAGATGCTTGAGCGTCGCTTCTCGCAGCCGATTGCGTTTCTGCACGGCGGCCTTTCGGCCGCGCAGCGCGAGGAGCAGATTGCGCTCTTCGATGGCACTGCTGGGCCTGCGGCGTTTGTGCTTAGCTTGAGGGCTGGCGGCTTCGGCTTGAACCTCACGAAAGCGACGCATGTCATTCACTTTGACCGATGGTGGAATCCCGCAGTGGAAGGGCAGGCGACTGACCGCGCCCACCGCATCGGGCAGGAGAAGACGGTGTTCGTCCATGTCTTTGTGACGGAAGGAACTGTCGAAGAGCGCGTTGAGGAAATCCTCGAGCGAAAGGAATCTCTCGCCGGTCTTCTCAAGGATGGCGAAAAACTCTGGAACGCCATCGGCCTTGCCGATGCCTGATTACAATGCGTTAGTCTTCAAACGGACGTTCTTGGCTTTTCGTGCTGGTCTGCCTTTCAATGTGCGGTCACGGTCGGGGCAACGGTGCTCGCCCTCGAGAAACGGCCGATTAGCGTGCGGTCACGGTCGGGGCAACGGTGCTCGCCCT
This sequence comes from uncultured bacterium, assembly GCA_902780865.1. GTDB lineage: Bacteria > Verrucomicrobiota > Kiritimatiellia > RFP12 > UBA1067 > UBA1067. Next base: position 20,662 of record CACZHC010000035.1, on the reverse strand, counting down.
CGAGAAACGGCCGATTAGCGCGTCCTTGCGACCGCTCGACGTATACATATACGTCTTCGGGTCGCAGTCCTGCGCTACTCGTCTCGTTTTCGAGGGTTCCGCCCCGCTGCGGCCCCGACCGTGACCGCGCTTGGCACCTCTGGTCGAGTTCGGCGCGGTGCTCGGGTGTCTCACCGCGCATCCGACGAACCGCGTCGTCGCATGTCGCTCAGTTCGGCACTCGCCCCCTCGTCCCTTGCCTCACCTTCCATAAGGCGCGTTTTTTTTCGTAGTATCTGCGCTCGCCGATGTTCCATCGACTCGCTTAACCTTGGCTGCGACAAATTTGCCGCGTGCCAATTGCCGAGGGTTGCGAGATTTTGGTATAATGTCCTATATGTCAGTTCGCTATAAAGTTGTTGTTGCCAGTTGCGCGGCATTGTTGTGCGGCGTGGCGCTCGCGCATTTCCCGATTGATGTGAGCCCTGAGTCCGACGATGGACTTTTGCGTGTTGGCTGGACGCCAATCCAAGTCGGTATTTGTTCGCATCGTCCGTTCCAGCTTTTCTCCGGCGATGCTGATGTGTATGGTATTGCGGCGGGCTTGCTGAACATGAACCAGAAATCGGCTATTGCCTCTTTGGCACCACTGAACGCAGTCGCGAATAACTATTTCACGCAGGTTGGGCTGATCGATGTCTGCGAATTCAATTATGCATTTGAGGTCGGGCTTTTGAACCTCACGGGACGCAATATCGGCGTGAGCGTTGGTGCTTTTAATGTCGAGTCAAATTTTGGTGATCGGGGCGGAGATCCATATCCATGGTTGCCGGGTTTGCAGGTTGGTCTGGCCAACGCCGGCGGTGGGTTGCAGGCTGGATTCTACAATTTTAACGGTTGCTTCCAGATTGGTGCGTTCAATGCCGATGGCGGCCTACAGGTTGGATTGTTTAATGCTGCGAGTGACTATGGTGAGCGTAGTGCCTTTCAGGTCGGCTTGCTCAACTACAACCCGCACGGCCTCGTCAAGTGGCTGCCGATCTTCAACTTATCGCGCGGCCGAAAGGTCTGGTGACATGACACCGCTTTGGTTAGATGCCATCTTTGCCGTTGTTCAGATAGCCATTCTCGTCGGGCTAATCGCCTTGGGTGTATGGATGGTCAAGTGGTCGTTTCGGATTAAGAGAAAGTGGGTATGTTGGTCGGTCAGAATTCTCGGCGTTCTGATTTCCGGCTATATCTTAATAGGTCTTATCGTCTATTTTACCTGTTGTCGCACTGGATTGTGAACAGTGCTGTTCCTATTCAGGCGGGGACAGTCTACCAAATTCCGATTAGACAAGACCCCGCGGAACCATTGTAAAACGCCTGTTTGCGAGTTGCTTGTGGCTTGCGAGGCGGAAGCTGTCACTGATATCAGACCATGCTCCTTGCCTGCGCCTTCTGCGTCCAATGCCTGCACCTTGACCCTTCGCACCCTACACCTTGAGCCTTCTCACCTATCACCTTGACTAAAAGAGGCGGCATTTCTATCAAAAGAGGCGGCAATATCGTTGATATTGGCGGCAAAACTTGGTATAATGCCGCCAATATTCATCAAGGTGTAGGTAGGGAAGCCTAAAGGCGTCCTCAGGAAAGGAGAAAGGTGTCTTATGGAAAGGAAGAAAGAGCTACGCGTGACAACGCGCAAGAGTGCAACGAGCGGCAAGTTTCAGGCCGATCTGGAACCCGTCGAGACATTGGGACTAGATGCATTCGCCGAATGGTGGTCGGATCGATCCTTCGTGAAGCCGTTTGAGGTCAAGCGGGCGGTCGAGCTGGTGGAAGGCGGCATACTTGCGGCCCTCAAGGCGGGATGTCAGATAAATCTGGGCCTTGCGACATTCTATCCAAGGCTGTCTGGTTCGCTTTCGGCGCGTGACGCCGACCCCGAGACTGAGGAGAGGTTCGTCCGCGGCGCTGTCAAGGCGCGGAGGACTCTGACCCACGCGCTCGAACGGCATCTAAAGGCCGTGAATTCGCTTGCCCGCGCCCGCGCCTCGCTATACGGAGTGACGGATGTCGAGACAGGCAAGGCCAATGTCATATCGGTCGGGCGCACCTGTCGCGGGGTCGGAAGCAACATTCAGGTCGTCGAAGGGCGCGACGACGAGGGCGTGTGGCTGGAGAAGAAGATGAAGCGCGGCATGGCTAAGCGCGCCCGCGCGCGCGTCCTCTCGTCGAATGAATGCGAGATCGACTTCGTTTTCGACGAAACTCCGCCGAGTGGCAAGTACTTTCTCGTCGTCCAGTCTCGGGCTGGAATGCCGCAGGACTTCCGTCCAGTCCGTGCGCGTTGCGAAGTTGTCGTGAAGTAGCGATTGGGGGATATGCGCGGTTGGATTTGCCGCGGAGTCATCTGTCTGCGGGTATTTATGATATAATTGCGGGGTGTCGAAAAAGAACTATCCGATCAGGATTCCGCGATTCGCCGCGGGGATACGCGCGCAGGAGCCGCGTGCGGGCGGTGGCCGCACATGGTGGGGGCGCCGCTGGATAGAGACGCTCGAGCGCATGGGGCTCGGCGCACGGCTCGGGCGCGGCAAGAACTACGCAGTCTCAGGCCAGGTGACGGAAATGCGCCTTGCAGGCCCACATGTCGAAGCGTCAGTAGTCGGCGTGCGCGAGGATCCCTACGGCGTCACTGTCGATTTTCGCGTTCCCGAGGGAGAGGCGCACGCGGCAATAGTCGCGGCAATCAGGAAGGAGCCAATGCTCGCGGCGCGGCTTCTCGCCGACGACATGCCGATGGAAATAGAGTCGATCTTCCGCGCCGCAGGCTTCGACCTTTTCCCAGGCGGCAAGCTCGCGCCAGGGAAATACGACATGACGACTGCATGCAGCTGCCCGGACTACGCGAATCCGTGCAAGCATGTCGCGGCGGTGCTGCTCGTGCTCGGCGAGGAAATCGCCCGCCGTCCGCTGACACTTCTGGAACTGCGCGGCGTCGAGGAGGAGGAGCTATATGAGGTCTGATCCGCCTGTCCTGCGACGCCTCGGCCCCGTTCCGTTCTGGCGCGGCGAGCAAAAGTGTCTCTCCGTCCTCGAGCCGATCTACCGCAGAGCGATAGAAAACGCGCGTAGCGCACTCGGGCGAGCGCCTTCCGATGACAAGGAATCTGCCAAGCGGGAGGAGAAATGAGGGAAAAGCTCGCAAGCCGTCTCGGCTTTATATTCCTTTCCGCCGGGTGCGCGATAGGGCTCGGGAACGTATGGCGCTTCCCGTATGTCGCCGGCAAGTCTGGCGGCGGGCTTTTCGTCCTTGCGTATCTCGCCAGTCTCGCGCTTCTCGGGATTCCTGTTCTCGTCATGGAGTTCGCGGCCGGTCGCGCCGCCGGGCGGTCGATCGCGAAGATGCACGAGGCGCTCGTCCCGGAGAAGAAGGCATGGCGTCTCCACGGCGTCGGCGGCTTCATCGGGTGTCTCGTCCTGATGATGTTCTACACAGTCGTCACCGGGTGGATGCTCATCTACTTCTGCCGAATGGCGGCGGGCAGTTTCGCTGGCCTTGACGCATCTGGCGTTGGCGGCGCGTTCGGTGCGATGCTGGGCGAACCGCTGACGATGCATGCGGCGGCTGTCGCGGTCATCGCCACTGCCGTCATCGTATGCGCCGCAGGGCTGCAGCGTGGGCTTGAGCGCGTGACAAAGATTCTCATGGTGTGCCTCCTTGCCCTCATCTTCGTCCTCGCGGTGCGAAGCTTGATGCTCCCGGGCGCGGGAAAGGGCGTCGCGTTCTACCTCGTGCCCGACTTCGCCGCGGTCCGCGAGATAGGCGTCGTGCGCGTCGTGGTCGAGGCGATGAACCAGTCGTTCTTCTCGCTTTCGCTCGGCATCGGGTCGATGGCGATCTTCGGCAGCTACATAGGCCGTCGCCATGCGCTTCTCGGGGAGGCGGTAAATGTCGCCGTTCTCGACACGGGCGTGGCGATCGCGGCGGGGCTTATAATAATTCCCGCTTGCTTTGCGTTCGGCATAGAGCCAGGGCAGGGCCCCGGGCTCGTCTTCGTGACGCTCCCGAATGTCTTCAACTCGATGCCGCTCGGGCGGCTCTGGGGGTCGCTTTTCTTCCTCTTCATGAGTTTTGCCGCGCTCACGACGGTACTCGCCGTCTTCGAGAACGTCGTTGCCTGCGTAATGGACTACACGGGGTTTAGCCGTCGCCGCGCCTGTTGCGTCTGCGGCGTTGCGCTCGTGATCCTCTCGCTTCCGTGCGTTCTCGGGTTCAATGTCTGGTCGGCATTTACGCCGTTTGGCGAGGGCTCGTGCGTTCTCGACCTCGAGGACTTCATAGTCAGCGACATCTTGCTGCCCCTCGGCGCCCTCGCGTTTGCGATCTTCTGCTGCCATCGCTATGGCTGGGGCTGGGAGAAGTTTCTCGCCGAGGCCAACGCCGGCGAGGGCAGGCGCTTCCCCTCGTGGCTTCGGCTCTACTGCGCCTACGTCGTTCCACTTGTCGTCTTCGCCATCTTCGTCCTCGGACTCCTTCGCCGTTTCCATATCGTCCAGTAGCTTGGATGACGAAATGGCGAAACGCGGATAACCTAATTTTGGTATAATATACTTTCAAAAGCTAACGAAAGGACTTCTGCAATGGCAGTAACGGAAACGACGACCCAGTCATGGGGATCTCGGCTTGGTGATTCGGTCAAGGGCGTAATAGCCGGTTTTGTGCTATTCATTCTCGGCTTCCCGGTGCTCTTCTGGAACGAGGGCAACTCGGTCAAGACGGCGAAGGCGCTTGACGAGGGAGAGGGCGCGTGCGTGCCCGTCGAGTCGATAGAGAAAGTCGACCCCGAGATGGAAGGTCAGCTCGTCCACATGACCGGCCTTGCGACGACGCAGGATGTCCTTGCCGACGACCAGTTCGGCGTCTCTACGACGGCGATTGCCCTGAAGCGCACGACCGAGATGTTCCAGTGGGTCGAGCACTCCAAGACAGAGGAGAAGAAGAACCTCGGCGGCAGCGTCACAAAGACTACCACCTACACCTACACCCAGGAGTGGCTTGAGAGCGCGGTCGACTCGAGCGGCTTCAAGGAACAAGGCCACGACAACCCCGGCTTCATCGAGTTTCCGTCCGAGGAGAAGCGTGCGGCAAACGTGACTTTCGGCGCGTTCCACCTGAACGAGCGCCAGATCGGGCGCATCGGCTCCGAGCAGGCGTACGCGTTCCCGACAGACTTCGTGTGCAGGGTTGAGCGCGTCCAGCGCCAGGGTTCCGTGATCTACGTTCCCAACAAGCAGACGCGCGACAACGCGCTCAACAACCGCGACGTCGCCTCGCAGGCGCGTATCGGCGACATGCGCGTGAAGTTCACCGTCATCCTGCCGCACAACATCTCGCTTGTCGCGAAGCAGAGGGGCGACACGTTCGTCGGCTATCTTGCAAAGACGAAGAAGAAAGTCGATCTTCTCTGCGACGGAGCGAAGGACGCCGCCGAGATGTTCGAGGACGCGCGCGACGCGAACGCGATGCTGACGTGGCTCGTCCGCCTCGGCGGTTTCCTCCTCATGTTCTTCGGCCTTTCGATGATTCTGAAGCCGCTCTCCGTCCTTGCGGACGTCCTGCCGATCCTCGGCAACATCGTTGAGATGGGCAACGGACTTGTCGCCGGCATTGTCGCGCTCGTCTGCTCGCTCGTCACGATCGCGATAGCGTGGATCTTCTACCGTCCCGTCCTTGCGATCTTCCTGCTTGTCCTCGCGGCGGGCGGAATCTTCCTCCTCTGGAAGAAGCGCCAGGCGAAGAAGGCGGAGGCAGCCCCAGCTGCGCCCGCCGCGCCCTCGGCGGCGTTCTGACGCGTTCGGTTCGGCTGATTTTTGGTATAATTTCCGGTCAACGGAATTTCACAACACAAGGAGACAAACATGGTCTACTCGACTGAAGTTGAGCATCAGTGCCCGCTCATGAAGGGGTGCAACCACGGTCCTGCGCCGATTCCCGAAGAGGGGAAGTGGGTGCAGGCAAAGCAGATAAAGGACATCAGCGGCTACACGCACGGCGTGGGCTGGTGTGCGCCTCAGCAGGGAGCCTGCAAGCTCTCGCTGAACGTCAAGAACGGCGTGATCGAGGAAGCCCTCGTAGAGACGATCGGCTGCTCGGGCATGACCCACTCCGCCGCAATGGCCTCGGAGATTCTCGTCGGCAAGACGATTCTCGAGGCTCTCAATACCGACCTCGTCTGCGACGCGATCAACACCGCGATGCGCGAGCTCTTCCTCCAGATCGTCTACGGACGCACGCAGAGCGCGTTTTCCGACGGCGGCCTCGTGATCGGAGCCGGGCTCGAGGACCTCGGCAAGGGTCTTCGCTCGATGGTCGGCACAATGTACGCGACGAAGGCGAAAGGCCCGCGCTACCTCGAGATGACCGAGGGCTACTGCACGCGCATGGCGCTCAACAAGGACGGCGAGGTGATCGGCTACGAGTTCGTCAGCCTTGGCAAGATGACCGACTTCATCAAGAAGGGTCTCACGCCGAACGAGGCGTGGGAGAAGGCGAAGGGCCACTACGGCCAGTTCGAGGGCGCTGCCAAGTACATCGACCCCCGCAAGGAATAAGCGAAAGGAGATTCCGAAATGGCTACCAAGAAGACTGCAAAGAAGGCCTCCGCCGAGAAGCTTTTCGAGGGATACGAGCGCCGCGAAGCCAAGATCCTCGCCGCACTGAAGCCCTACGGCATCAAGTCGATACTCGAGTGCCGCGACATCTGCAAGAAGGCCGGTATCGACCCCTACAAGATCGTCGAGGAAACCCAGCCGATCTGCTTCGAGAACGCCAAGTGGGCCTACACCGTCGGCGCCGCGATGGCGATCAAGAAGGGATGCGCCAAGGCCAAGGACGCCGCCGCCGAAATCGGCGTCGGGCTCCAGGCGTTCTGCATCCCCGGCTCCGTCGCGGAGAACCGCCAGGTCGGCCGCGGGCACGGCAACCTGGGCGCAATGCTCCTTGACGACGCGACCGAGTGCTTCGCGTTCCTCGCGGGCCACGAGTCGTTCGCCGCTGCCGAGGGCGCGATCAAGATCGCCCTCAACGCGAACAAGGTCCGCAAGACGAACCTCCGCGTCATCCTGAACGGCCTCGGCAAGGACGCCGCGTACATCATCAGCCGCATCAACGGCTTTACGTACGTCAAGACGTCGTTCAACAACAAAACCGAGAAGGTCAAGGTCGTCTCGAAGAAGGCGTTTTCGAAGGGCCCGCGCGCTGCCGTCAACTGCTACGGCGCCGACAACGTCCCCGAAGGCGTCGCGATCATGAAGCTCGAGAACGTGGGCGTCTCGATCACGGGCAACTCCACGAACCCGACCCGCTTCCAGCATCCTGTCGCCGGCACCTACAAGAAGTGGTGCATCGAGAACGGCAAGAAGTACTTCTCCGTCGCTTCCGGCGGCGGCACCGGCCGTACGCTCCACCCCGACAACATGGCGGCGGGCCCGTCCAGCTACGGCATGACCGACACCATGGGCCGCATGCACTCCGACGCGCAGTTCGCGGGCTCGAGCTCGGTTCCTGCGCACGTCGAGATGATGGGCCTCATCGGCATGGGCAACAACCCGATGGTCGGCGCGACGGTTGCCGTCGCTGTTGCTGTCGAGGAGAGCTTCAGGAAGTAGCGATGACTGCACTTGCCATAGTGCTCGGCGTGATCGTTCTCGCCGTCGTTGTCGTGATTGCGTGGGGCGTCGGGCTCTACAACGGGCTCGTCGTCCTGCGCAACCGCTTCAAGAACGCGTTTGCGCAGATCGACGTACAGCTCCGCCGCCGTTACGACCTCATCCCCAACCTCGTCGAGACGGCGAAGGGGTACATGGCGCACGAGCGTGAGACGCTGACTGCCGTCATCGAGGCGCGCAACCAGGCCGCCGGCGCCGCGAAGGCGCTTGCGGCCGCGCCGGGCGACCCCGCTGCAGTCAAGGCGTTCTCCGCCGCCGAGTCCGGCCTCGCCGGGATTCTCTCGCGCCTCATGGTCGTTGTCGAGCGCTATCCAGAGCTCAAGGCCGACAAGCAGATGGCGCGCGTAATGGAGGAGCTCACCTCCACCGAGAACCGCATCGCGTTCGCGCGCCAGGCGTACAACGACTCCGTGACGGAATACAACACGAAGCGCGAACTCTTCCCGACCTCGATCGTCGCGGGGATGTTCAACTTCACCCCCGCCGCACTCCTCGAGTCGACCGACTCCGCCGCACAGCGCGAAGCGCCGCAGGTGAAGTTCTGAGATGGACCCGTTCGCGCTCCAACAGGCGGCGCGCACCCGTACATCCCGCCTCGTTTTGCTCGCGGCCGTCGCGATCGTCGCGACGGCCGTGGCGACGGGCTTTGTGTTCTTGTGGGCCTGCTGGGGCGTTTGGCTCTGGTTCGGGGACGCCGATCTGGCGCGCGATGCGCCGACGGCCGGCATCGCTGCGTTCTGCGGAAAATATCCGTCGGCGGTAGCGGCCTGTTTCCTTTTTTCGTGCCTTTTCCTTGTTGTCACGACGCTCTCGAAGTTCTTCGCCCTGTCGTCCGGCGACGTGCTGATGGAGTCCATAGGCGCGACGCGCCTCAGGCGCGGCAAGGTTTCGTCTGACGCCGATGCCGACCTTGCTCGGGATCAGCTCCTCAATGTCTGCGAAGAGATGTCCATCGCGTCTGGACTCGACATGCCGTCCGTCTGGGTGCTGGAGAACGAAGGCGGCGTCAACGCGCTCGCGGCGGGGACTGACCCTTCGTCTGCGGCCGTATGCGTGACGCGCGGCGCGCTCGAGTGGCTGAGTCGGGACGAGCTGCAGGGCGTGATCGCGCACGAATTCAGCCACATCCTGAATGGCGACATGCGGCTCAACTTCCGCCTCACCGCGCTTGTCTGCGGCATCACCGCCGTCTCGCGTTTCGGGGCGGGGATGCTCTCGCTTCTCGGCGGCAACGACGACGAGGAGAGGCCACGTATCATCGTGGTTTCGCGCGGCAGGAGCAAGGGCAAGGGCGTCGGGCCGCTGCCGCTCCTCGTCATCTACGTACTCACTGGCATTGCGCTGTGGTTCGTCGGCATGATCGGCACTTTCTTCGCGCGGCTCGTGCAGTGCGCCGTCTCGCGCGAGCGCGAGTTCCTGGCGGACGCGGCGTCGGCGCAGTTCACGCGCAATCCCGAGGGGCTCGCGAACGCGCTCCGGCTCACGTATCTGGCGGACGCGGCGGGTTGCGGGCGCTCGTTCCGCGTCTGGCAGGGCGATGTCTCGCACATGCTCTTCGCGTCCGTCGACTCTATGCTCGAGACGCATCCTCCGGTCAAGGAGCGCATCCGCCGGCTCTCGCCGCGCAACGAATTCGCGGCGGACGAATCGGTGAAGTCGCGCGTGGCGGAGATGCGGGCGCAGCGCCGCGCGCGCGCGAAGGCGGCGAACGAGAACTTCGCGAAGAGCGTCGCGCGCGCGAAGGGGCTCAAGGCGGCGGTAGCGTCGCTCGCGGACGCAAAGGTGCAGCCTGCCGCGTTCGCGTCCGTGCGGAGTCCGGCGAAGGCGGGCGGGACGCTCATCGCGCTTCTGCGCGGACAGGCGCCCGAGGGCTGGGTTGGCGCGCTTTCCGCGGCCGAGCGGCGCACGCTTGCGCTCAGGTGCGTCAACACGCTTCGGGACGGAGTGCCGGCTTCGCAGCGCCGCTTCTGGGCGTCGGAGGCGGAGCGCGTCGTCCAGGAGGACGGGATGTACGACTCTTTCGAGATGATGGTTATGGCGTCTGTCCGGCGGCGGCTTCTCTCCGACGGGCGCATACCGAAGATGGTTCCGGCGAAGACGCTTCTTCCTGTCGCCGCGCGCGTCATCTCGACGGTCGCGTCGTTCGGTGGCGATCCCGAGAGCGGCTACAAGGCGGCGGAACGGCGGCTCTCGCTCTTCGGCCCGGGCTTGCCGCCGATGCCCGAACCGTATGGCGACGCCGAGGAGCTGCTTGGCGCACTTGATTCGCTCGTGCACCTGCCACCGCTTGCGAAGCGCGAGCTTCTGACCGGGCTGAAGGAGACGATCGCCCAGGATGGCAAGGTGACGGACGAAGAGGCGGACTACCTTGCCGCCGTCGCCGATGCAATCGGCGCCTACGGCTGGCGAACGGGAATGTCGTAGCCGTTCGCCCCATCTGCGACAAATTATGGTATAATGTCACGCAACAACAGAGGGTCATTACATGACAATTCGCGGATTGCTCGAGAAGAACGTCGCGGAGCGGCCAGGCCGTAACGCGCTTGTCTGGTGCGAAAACAAGACGTGGATGCGTCGCACGTGGCGGGAATACCTCGCCCGCGTGCGCGACGTCGCCGAGGGCTACGGAACGCGCTTCGACCTGAAGCCGCGCGAAGAGAACGTGGCGATCATCCTCGGGAATTCCCCCACTTGGCTCGAGGCCTATCTCGCCCAGTCCGGCGCGGGGGTCTCGGTTGTGCCGCTCGACCCCAAGCTCCACGACGCCGAGGTCGAGTACATACTGGCCGATTCCGAGGCCGTTGTCGTGACGACCGACGTCCACCACCTTAAGATGATGATGGGCCTCGCGCCGAAGCTGCCGAAGCTCAGGGGCATCGTCTGCGTCGACGGCGTCATCAACGAAGGACAGGCGATCGGCAAGGTCAAGGTCGTCGGGTTCGAAAAGCTCCGCATTTCCGGCGGCGGTGCGTGGTACGACGCGCATGTTGCCCGCGAGGAGGACGTCGCCTCCATAATCTATACCTCGGGGACGACTGGCAAGCCCAAGGGCGCGATGCTCACGCACAGGAATTTCATAAGCGACATCGACGGGGCGTTCAAGACCTTTCACGCGGACGTCGGCGAGAACGACAGCTTCTTCACCGTCCTTCCTCTCTTCCACGCGTTCAGCTTCACGGCGAACTTCCTCGGGCCGCTCTACGTCGGATGCGAGATGCAGTTCGTCGAGTCGATCCGCACCGTCGCGCGCGACATGAAGCTGCTGAAGCCGTCGGTTCTCTGCGCCGTTCCACTCCTCTGCGAGAAGCTCTACGACAAGATACAGGAGGGCCTCCAGAACTCCAAGGCGGCGAAGGTGCTTCTCGCGATCGGCATAAGGGGCCCCGTGATGCACATGGTCCTGCAGAAGCTCGGTGGGCGTCTCCGCTACATGATAACCGGCGGAGCTCCGTGCCCAAAGCACGTCCTCGAGTGCTTCAGGAAGCTTCATGTCAACTTTGTCGAGGGCTACGGCCTCACCGAGTGCTCGCCAGTCGTTTCCGTCACGAGCGCCGACTGCTGCAAGGTCGGCACGATCGGCAAGCCGTGCGCAGGAGTCGAGGTTCGTCTCGCGGACATGAACGAGACGGGGGTCGGAGAGCTGCAGGTAAAGGGCCCGATCGTAATGAAGGGCTACTTCCACAACGAAAAGGCGACGAAGGAGGCGTTCGACGGCGAGTGGTTCGCTACTGGCGACCTCGCGTCCATCGACGAGGACGGGCTCATCACGATCCGCGGCAGGAAGAAGGCGCTTATCGTCAACCGCGAGGGCAAGAACATCTATCCCGAGGAGGTCGAGAACGTCATCGGCAAGGACCCCGCGATCCAGGATGTCGTCGTCGTAGGATACACGATGGGCGGCGATCCCGGCGAGAAGGTCGGCGCGATCGTCTATCCGAACGAGGAATGGTTCAAGGAGCAGAACGGCGGGAAGCTGCCGGACTGGGCGGAGGTCGAGAAGACCGCGGTCAAGCACGCGCAGGAGCGGAGCGCCGAGCTCGCCGACTACAAGCGCGTCCGCAAGGTCGTCGTCTGGAAAGAGCCCCTCGAGCGCACCTCCATCGGCAAGGTCCGCCGCGTCGCCTACAAGGGCAAGCTTGACGAGTGAACACGTACTTAATTTGGCTTGAATGGCCCGAGAGGTGCTTTCGGGCGAACGAAGGGGATCTGAAGCTTTTCAGGTCTCTCGTTCCCAAGGGAAGTCGCGTCATGCGCGTCAAAAGCGAGCGCGCGTTCCTGAAAGCTCTCCCGTCTGCGACGCATGCGGTCGTCTGGCACTTCAAGAAGGAGTGGTTCGCGTGCGCGCCGAAACTCAAGGTCCTCGCGACGCCGGCCGCCGGCCGCGAGCTCGTCGCGTGGCGCGACGCGCCCAGGGGCGTAAAGGTCCATTTCGGCTCGTTCCACGGCCCGATTATCTCCGAGACGGTCCTCGGCTTCCTTCTCGCGTGGGCGCGCGGGTTCTTTTGGAAGGGCCCCATGTGGCCGCGCGCGGAGCTTGCGGAGCACTGCGGCGATCTCGAGGGCACGACGGCGGTAATCGCCGGCTTTGGGCGTATCGGACGCTCGATCGCCGCGCGCCTCGAACCATTTGGCGTCGAGTGCTTCGGAATCACGCGACACGGGATTTTCACGCTGGCTGATTATGCAAGTGCGGGGACTGTCGGTCAAACCAAGAAATCAAAAAATCAAACAATCAAAAAATCCCGGTTGTACAGCCGGGCGGACTGGTTCATACTTGCATTGCCATCGGATACGAATACCGACGACTTCCTCGACGCGCGGCTCATTCGCCGCCTGCCGAAGAAGTGCGTTGTCGTCAATGTCGGCCGTGGGAACGCCGTGGACGAGGATGCGCTTCTCGCGGCGATCAAGGAAGGACGGCTTGCCGGCGCCTATCTCGACGTCTTTAAGCACGAGCCGACGGCGCTCAACCCCAGGATTGGCCCGCGCGGCAAGGGGCTTGCCGCGGCGAGGAGCGTGCCGTGGAACCTCGTCAGGATGCCGCACGCCTGCGCCTTCTCGTCGCGCTACATGAAGGAGTGTTTCAAGGAGATGAAGTCCGAGGGGCTCCTTGACTAGTCCCAACTCTTAGACTCTTCAACTTTTCAACTCACTTCTCATGCTCAACGGTGAATTTCAGGTTGGTTCGGTCGAAGAGACGTGGGCGCTTGCGAAAGAGCTCGCCAAGGAACTTAAGCCGGGCGACATCGTATGCCTTGAAGGCGACCTTGGTGCCGGCAAGACGACTTTCACGCAAGGGCTCGCTGCCGCGCTGGGGGTGCCTGGGCGCGTTACCTCGCCGACTTTCTGCATCGTTCAGGAGCACCAGTCGCCCGATGTCTTGCTTGTCCACATGGATCTTTACCGACTACATGGCGAGGAGGACGTGGAGGCGATTGGCTGGGAGGACTACCTCGCAAGGGGGGCAATTTTTGCCATAGAGTGGCCAGAGCGTGCCGGATCGCTGATTCCTAATGCGGCGAGGCATGTCGGCTTCCACCATATGGGGGAAGAAAGGCGTAGAATCTCCATTGACACGGGAGGTAAGTTTGCGGTATAATATGCAACACATGGTGATACTATGCAAACGAATCGCCGTCTTGGCGTGTTTCGTCTGTGTGCTTATGTGCACAGGCGGGTGTGAAACTATTGCCAAGATCTTTTCGCCCGACGATCAGCAGGGATCGGCGGTTGGCCCTGTTTATTTTGAGCCTCGCGTGCGTCCTGGTGTTGCACTAGTCGTCGTTGTCAGCTCTGGCGCGACCCAGCCTGTCAACATGCAGGTTCAGGTCGATCAGAACGGCGACATCACGCTACCGCTTCTCCTGCAGTCGCCTGTCGCGTGTGACGGACTGACGCTTGACGCCTTGAAGCAGAAGCTTGTGAAGCTCTATTCCGAATACTACAAGCAGCCTCAGGTGACCGTGACATTCGCGCCGTACGACGGCAAGGGCGTGAGCCCGTGGGGGACAGTCACGGTTCTTGGCGAGGTTGCGATGCCGGGGCCGGTCAACATGCCTTCGACGATGGATCTTACGGTTACGAAAGTCCTCCAGGCCGCGGGTGGCCTGAGGCCGTTTGCGAACAAGTCCAAGATACAGGTGAGTCGCTGCGACAAGGACGGCAAGAAGTCAACTTACATCATAGACCTAATCGAAATCGGCGAGAAGGGCAGGATCGAGAAGGACATCGTCCTCCGTGCCGGCGACGTGGTCTGGGTGCCTGAGACATGGTATTGATTTCCACAAAAACGGGAGTAAACAAATGAAGAAACTACTGATGGTGGCAACGATGGCGCTGGCGTCTGTGCTGGTCGCCCAAGACAAGACGATGTCGTCTGCCGACGCTCGCGGCAAGATAGGCGACATAATCGACAACCCTGCGTCCATGACGTCCGTTATGAAGCAGCTGTCAGCGTCCGACCAGGCATCCTTCCTCGCCGACGTGAACGCCGCGATTGCCGACATGCCCGGTTCCCCCGAGGAGAAGACCTCGAAGTACCTCGATGTCAACACTGCGGCGCTCAAGGGTGCGCAGAAGGGCAATCTCACCACGCTCGTTGCCGAGGTGTTCGCGACGGTTCCTCCGGAAGCGCTCACGGCCATCAACGAAAGTTTCGCGGCCGGCATGTTCAACCGCAAGGCCGATCCTTCCAAGACCTATACCGACGACCAGTACGTGGACATCTCCACGAACCTCCTTGCGAAGGTTCAGGAGCGCAACGCGACTGCCGACAATGCCGGCGTCCGCAACACGTTCGCCGTCCTAATGCTCATCCGCGGTTCCAACGGCTCGCCTGCCGACCTCCGCGACACGCTCGTCGGCTCCCTCAAGGACGCTGAGACGCGGTCGCTTGCGCAGAACGAGTGGATTTCGCCGGCGCTCGGCCAGGGCCAGGAGAAGACCTATGACCCTATGCTCGGCGCATCCGATGCCGGCAAGCAGCCCGATCTTAGCATGGTCCTTGTTTCTCCCTTCTCGTCTTCTGCCGACGCGCTTCTTTCGGATCTTGCCGGTGAAGGCTCCCTGTTGAGCCCATCTTCTGTTACGGCGCTCCTCGCCCCGTCGCTTGGCAACCCCAACAATGTGGATATCGCCGATGGCGTCGACCCTCTCACTAGCGCGGGGATGGCAAGGGTGCCGCGTACGATGGATCCCTACTCCAAGTACAATCCTGGCGTCAAGCGCGGTTCTTCCCCCCAAGAGGAGAGCCCGTACGAGCCAGGTGGGTATCCGGGGCAACGCTAAGTCCTGTTAATAGACAGACCTGACAAGAGGAGATAAAACCAATGAACATCAAGTTTTCCGCTATTGCCACGACGATGGTCGTGTCCGCATCGGTCTTGACGGCGTCCGCGGACATGGTGGACAGGCCTACCGGTTTCAAGATCGGTGAGCGCATGACTCTTCGCCCGTATGTGTCGCTCTCGTACACATATGACTCCAACGTCGACTCCACCAAGCACTCCAAGGACGGTTCCACATGGGTTGTCAACCCCGGCCTCGGCGCCGAATACAAGGGCGACAACTGGGAGTTGGCCGGCCGTGCGTGGTATAGGTACCATGCCTACAACCGCTACAGCAGCCAGCTTAACGAGTCCAGCTTCGGCGAGAACCTCTCTTTCAAGTGGACTGACTCTCTTCCCAACGAAAAGGGCTGGAGCCTTCTCCTTACCGAGGCCTTCACCCAGATCGCCCAGGACGACGACATGTCCGAACATGGCGGCAAGGGCCTCGGCCGCGATCGCAAGACGTTCCAGGCCGGCGCGGTCCTGGAGCGCCGCATCAACGAGCGTTGGCATGCTGCTGTCGAGGGGTCTTACTACTATCTCGACTACGACAACGACGTAAAGGAATACGCCACCCTCTACGGCTGGAAGCGCGCGCTCGCCGGCGCCGAGATCGGCTACGCCGCCTCGAAGTGGACCGACTTCATCCTCGCCGCCAACTACGGCTGGTACTGGCAGGACAACATCCCGAACAACGTCCGCTACTCCGACGAGTCCCGCGGTTGGACGGTCATGGCCGGTCTCGGCACTCGCGCGACCGAGCGCATCGAGTACCGCATCTTGACCGGCTGGAGCCGCTTCGAGTACGCCGAGGGCGATGCAGACGACATCGACGGGTGGACCTATCAGCTCTCTGCCAAGTGGAAGATCTCCGACACGTGGAACACCATGCTCCTCGCGGCGAGCTACTACCAGCCCTCCGAACGCGAGATGTGCAGCGCCATCCGCGTCGACTCCATCAGCTGGGGTCTTGCGCACTCGATGGTCCGCGGCAAGCTCAACGCCACGCTCGACTTCAACTACCGTCGTGAGACGCACGAGTACTCATACACGCGCGGCTACGACTACGACGACGACATCATCACCGCGCGCATTGGCCTCAACTACACGCTCAACCGTTTCCTCCAGATCTACGGCAGGCTCGAGTATCAGACCGACATGTGCGACGGCGGCAATGTCCGCGGGCACAACTACGACTACGACCGCTTCCGCGGCACGGTCGGCATGCGTCTGACGTACTGAAGTGCACAAGGCCATATCCAAGTACGGCCTGGCGGCGCACCTTGCCTTGCTGGCGGTTGCGCCGCTGTTCCTTTTCCCGTTTTGCGGCGACGTATGGACGGCACGGGTTGTCTTGTGGCTTTCGTTTGTTGCGGCGGCCTGGACAGTCCTCGAACCGTCGCGCCGCGTGGAAGAAACCCTTCATGACGCCCGCTTTCGCGTGGCGTCTTCCATAGCGAGGGATCCCCTCTTCTGGCTGTCGCTCCTGCTCGTCATCATAGCCGCAATACGATGGCTGAACGGCGGCGTCGCGATGGCGTACGACGCGGAGAAACGGGCGTGGGGGCTGGCCGAGGCGGCGCTCCCGTTTCTGCCCGGCGGAGTGACGGGGAGCGGATATCTGCCGTTTGCCGCTGCCGTTGGGGCGGCGGTTCTGATGCAAGCGTGTCGCCACGCGCTTGGAAAGTCCGCGCGTGTCTGCTTCCTTTTTGCGTCTGCATTTCTTGCGGGGGTCGCGGCGCTCGTTGCGGCGCTCGCATGCGTATTCGGAAACTCCGCCGCGCTGCTCCAGGCGGCTTGCTCGACGGTTGACGCCTCGTATCCGGGCATGGCCTTCGGGCTTTGCCTCGTTGGCTCCATGGTCGCCATGGCCGGCGCGTTTGAGCGCAAGTGGAATCGCGCGATGCCACTTCTCGCAATCGCCGTCGGCGGATG
This sequence comes from uncultured bacterium, assembly GCA_902780865.1. Taxonomy (GTDB): domain Bacteria; phylum Verrucomicrobiota; class Kiritimatiellia; order RFP12; family UBA1067; genus UBA1067. The sequence goes on along the minus strand of CACZHC010000035.1, from coordinate 3,701 downwards.
TGTTGTGGGACTTTACCTTTTCGCCTCTGACATGGTCATCCTGGCGCATTGCGTCTGCGTAGTCCTTGCCCTGGCGTGCTCGCTTGCCTATGCCCATCGCCGAATGGGCGGCCTCGTCGTGCCGAAGTGCCTGGCGTTTCTGCTCATTGCGGTGGTCCCGCCGGTTCTTTTCATAATGGGCGTCGTGCCAGAGGAAGTCAAGGCGCAGAAGCTTGCATTTTTCTTCGGAGAGGAAGGCTCGAAGCTGGTGCCAGACGGCTTTTTCGCGTTGCGGTCCGCGCTCTCCGAGATAGCGGAGAAGGTCTGGAAGGAAAACCCGTGGCTCGGAACCGGGGTTGGGACGTTTGGCTTCGACATCCGCTTCAACGCCAAGGAGGCCGATTGGGCGGTGTTTGCGTCGAACCAGGCGGGCGCGCTAAACGGATGGCTGCAGATGCTCGCGGAGCGCGGCATCGCAGGCGTCGCGTTTTTTGTCGTCTCTCCGCTTTTCCTCCTTTGGACATATGTGTTTCGCGCCTTCCATGCCGTATCGGGCGTCCTCTCGAATTCGCGCTATGGTCTTGGCGGTTTGATATTCCATCCTGCCTGTGCGGTCGGGCCGATTGCCGTGGCGGTGGTCGCGGCGTGCGGGTTCTTTGACCATTCCTTTTGGCGTCCCGAGGTGATGATGCTGACCGTGGCCATGTTTGCAATGGCCGGCAGCGCCTTCCCGGCGCCCAAGAAGACGGAAGATGATTTGACGGAGAAATAAGACATGGCGGACAAACCTCTTTACTACGGGAGCACGAAGGGCGCGGGGCCGATGTACTACGGCGGCAAGCAGCCGATGTACTACGGCGGCGGGCATGGCCCGATGTACTACGGCGGAGGTCCCAAGTATGGCGGGGCCTATGGCGCATACGGCTCGTATGGCTCGTATGGCTCGTATGGTTCCTACGGCGGCTACGGCGGCGAGGCCGAAGGGGGGTCTATCGTCGGAACGATAACGATGAGCCGAATGCTCCGCGTCGTATCCCAGCGCTGGCTCTCCGTCTTCGTGTTCCTCCTCGTCGGGCTTATCGTGTCCTTCGCCGTGTACCGCATATCCCCGACGATCTACGAGGCGACGAGCGAGTTCACCGTCGACATGAGGCGCGTCACGCGCGGCACTTCGAGCGCGCTCGACGACACGATGCCGGACTTCGGCGCAAACTACGCGGAAATCTTCAATACGCGCATCTCTGACTGGCGCTCCGAGAAGATCGTGCTGATGATCCAGCAGCAGTACAGGACTAGCAACCCGTCCTCTACTGTGTCCGACGACGACATCGTGGCGACGCTCGTCGACTCGAAGCTCGAGCTTCAGCGCAATTCGCGCATCATCACCATATCGGTGAGGTCCAAGTCCGCCCAGCTCGCGGCGGCGCTCGCCAACGCCTACGCAGAGTCGATCGAGGCGTACACCGACGAAGAAAACAAGGTCCGTTGCGACAAGGCGGTGAGCCAGACGCACGAGAACGTCGAGAAGAAGCGCCGCGACGTCGACAAGATCACGAAGCAGCTTCTCGACTTCCGCACGACGCACAAGGTCGACAACCTGCGCTCCTCGCGCGACACGATACAGCAGGGGCTTTCCAAGACCACGACCGACATCCTCGCGCTCGAGACCCAGGAGACGCAGCTCGTCGAATGGGAGAAGCTCCTCAACGAGGTGCAGAAGGACCCTGAGACGTTCGGCACCCTGTCCGCCGGCATTCCGCGCGCAGAGGACATTTCGAAGGAGTACCGCGCCTTCCAGGACGCCTCCGGCGCCTACCAGGGGCTGCTTGTCGCCTATACCGAGAACCATCCCGAGGTCGTGTCGAAGAAGAAGGAACTCGACCTCGCCAAGCAGCGCTTCCTCGACGCCGCGTCCCGCGCCCTCCTGACCGGCCGCTCGACCCTCAACGTCGTCAGGAACCAGCTCGCGAACCTCAGGCAGAAGCAGTCGGATCTCAGGAACGACCTCGCTTCCGTGGAGCAGCAGATCGTCTTCGCGGAGTCAGGGCTCGGGAAGCTCGAGGCCGAATACGGCGTCGCGCACCGCCTCCTCGAGAGCCTCATCCTCGAAGAGAACAAGATGCGCATACAGTCCGAGGCGAACAACGAGATCGTCCGCGTCGCGCGCAGGGCCACCGTCCCGTCGAAACCGGTGCTCCCCAACCCGATAATAATCTTCGGCATCGGCGTCGTGTTCTCGCTCGGCCTCGGGTTCCTGTTCGTCCTGGTGATCGACAACCTCGAGGACACGGTCGTGAACCTTTCCGACATCGAGGGACGTCTTGCGCTCAAGGTGCTTGCCGTGTTCCCGCATGTCCGCCGCAAGCGCCGCGAACAGGTCGCGCGCTTCCTCATAGAGGACAAGTACTCCCAGTTCTCCGAGGCGGTGGCGGGCCTTAGGAACCTCCTCGACTCGCCGCGCTACGAGGCCTTTACGCACTGCCTCCTCGTCATCTCGACGCAGCCGGGCGAAGGCAAGACGATCACTTCGACGTCTGTCGCCATTTCGCATGCGCAGACGGGAAAGAAGGTCCTGCACGTCGACTTCGACTTGAGGCGTCCGCGCCTTGCGAAGGTCTGGGGCGTCGAGCTGACCCAGGAAAGGAGCTTCTCGCACGTCCTGCAGGCCGCGAATGGCGGCGACAAGCCGGACTTCGCGAAGCTCGTGAACAAGTCCATCGTCCCCGGACTCGATGTCATCTGCTCCCTTCCGCCTGAGGGCGTCTCGCCCGCGACGATATTCGGGTCTGCGCCCGTTACCGACTTCTTCGAGTGGGCTCGCGCGAACTACGACCGCATCGTGGTCGACGCTCCGCCGTACGGCATCGTGGGCGACGTCGTGTCCCTTGCCGCGCAAGTCGATTCCGTCATCATCATGTGCTGTCCCGACCGCACGCACTTTAGGCCCATCCAGTACTGCTCGAGGAGCCTTACCGAGGCCGGCGCGAACATCCTCGGCGTCGTCGTCAACGACGTGGAGGTGTCGAACGTGTCCGTGTTCGACCCGTCGTCCCACCGCCACTACGGGTATGGCTATGGCTACGGGTATGGCTATGGCTACGGCTACAGGCCGAAGAAGGACTCGGCCGACGCGAAGGGCGAAGGTTCGCAGCCAGGGCAGAAGGACGAGGCAAAGGACTCGAGGCGCAAGCTGGTCCACGAGGAGCTTGCCGACGAGGAATAGCCGCCGTGCTCCAAAATTTGAAGTTTAACGCATAAAGGAGAAAACATGAACAAGGCAGAGAAAGAGCGCCTTGCCCGCGTCGGCAAGACCTGCAGGTCGGCGACAAGAAGGTCCTGCTCGCGCTTTCCGGCGGCGTTGACTCGTCCGTCTGCGCGGCGCTTCTCTACAAGGCCATCGGCAAGCAGCTCGTCTGCGTCTTCGTCGACCACGGCTGCATGCGCCTCAACGAAGGCAAGATGATCAAGAAGGTCTTCAAAGGCCAGTTTGGCGTGAACCTCATCGCGCTCGACTGCGAGAAGCGCTTCCTCGAGAAGGCCAAGGGCGAGACCGATCCCGAGAAGAAGCGCAAGATCATCGGCGGCGAGTTCATCAAGGTCTTCGCCGACGCTGCGCGCGACCTCCAGAAGAAGTACGGCAACATCGAGTTCCTCGGCCAGGGCACGATCTACCCCGACATCATCGAGTCGGGCGTCGGCGGCCACAAGGCGGTGAAGGCCCA
>CACZHC010000034.1 GCA_902780865.1 uncultured bacterium | reverse complement strand
GTTCTCGGTCTGGATGAAGAACAGACGGCTATGGCCGGTCTTGAGGTTCGCGCGCTGGTCGGTCCGCATCGCGCCCTCGTGTCCAAGCCAGTCGTCGTAAAGCCAGCTGCCTACACAGTACGGCTCGGCAATGCAGGGCGGCGTCTGCTTGACGGCAAAGACTTTGTCGAAAGTCTCGCGCGAGATGATCTTGCGGCCCTTCCATGTTCCGTGGTGCGCGAGCATCTGAGAGAAGCGCATCATGTCCGCCGGAGTCGAAAAAAGCCCTCCCGCCGCACACGGAAAGACCTTCGCCTCCCACGGGAAGACGAGTTGCGGGGTGCACCAGTCCGAGCCGAGGCGCAGCGGCCCATCGTCCGTCGTATACGCCTTGACAATGCGCGATGCCTGTTCCGCCGTCGGCGAAAAGGTGGTGTCGCCCATTCCGAGCGGATCCAGGATGCGCTCCTTCAGCCATTTTTCGTAAGGCATTCCAACAGCGACCTCAAGCGCCGCGGCGGATGCGTCGACCCAGGCGTTTCCATAGCAGAATGTCTCGCCCGGCTGCGCAACAAGCGGAACGGCAGCCATCTGACGCGCGATCTCGCGAAGCGGTACGGCGCGTTTTATGATCGGCGGCGAGAAGCGCGAGCCGCTTGTGTGCGTGACGAGGTCGCGGATCGTCAGCGGACGCTTCGGCGGAACGAGGGACTTCTTTCCCTCGGCGTCCGTCACGGACACCTTGACGTCGGCGAACTCGGGCAGGAACTTCGCGACTTCGTCGTCAAGAGACAGCCTGCCGTCGTCGATCGCCGCCATGAGCGCCGCGCCGTTGAAGGTCTTTGTCATCGAGAAGACTGCGAAGAGCGTGTTGGTGCTCATCGGGACCTTGTTCTCCATGTCCGCCCAACCCGCGCAATCGAAGCGCACGTCGCCCGACGCGTCGGAGATCCCCGAAACGACGCCCGCGACAAGGCCCTTCTCGACATACTCGTCTAACAGCGCCTTTACCGACCCTTCATCTGCGGCGGCGGTCGCCGCGACCGAAAACGCCGCGAACACGGCAAAAGCGTATTTGCGTTTCATCATGTTGTTACTCCTGATTCATTTTGAAAGCGATTACACTAGTATATCACATTTTCCGCGGGAAAATGACAATGGCGCAGTGATCTTATCGTAGATGATCAGAAGAACCTGTCCACCCCGCACGAAAAGAACATTTCCGGCGACAGTGTAGATCGCAAAAAGCCTATTCAATGGTGACCAGCCAGTCGCCGACCTTCTTCACATACGCCGAACCGTAGCCGACACCGTCCAGCACCACGCCGTGCACCTTGACGACCACGGACTTCACGCGACTACCGTTGTCAACATAGACCTTGAACGAGCCGCTGAATGTCGCGTCCTTTGCCTTGTACTTCAGCTTCAGCTTCGCGGGAACGCCGCCCGGGAACGAGAGATCCGCCCTAAAGCCAGGGAACGCCGCCGCAACAGCCGCCTGGTCGATGCGAAGCGCCGCACCCTCCGCAAGCCCCTCGCCAACAGGCGCGACCAGCGCCGGCACGCCGCCGAGGAGGTTCTCGCACTCCACCGTCCCGTCCTCGCCGAACCACAGCACGCAGCCGATCGACGCACCCTTCTTCGACCAGCTCACCGCGACCGCGCATTCCCTCTCCCCGACGAGGAGGCGCGAGCCCGTGTTCACGCGCAGCATGCGCCCGCCGACGAGCAGCTGCGTACGCGCCGACACCCGCGTACCGTCCGCAAGCACGCCCTTCACGCTCACAAGCCCCCTCGCCTTGACTTCGACCGTCAGGGCGTTGAACGGGGCGTCCTCCGCATCAGACGCCCGCCATGCGACGGCGTACTTCCCGCGGCAGCGGTTCAGCGCCGCCGTGGAACGCGACTTGGAATCTGCGTCTCGCGCCGCGAACATGTCGCGCGAACCGTCGATGAGATACTCGCCGAACATGCCGGAGAGCGAGTGGAGCCCAAGCACAAGGTCAAGGACCTCTCCGCCGGCCAGCTTGCTGAACGTGCCGTCAAAGGTCTTGCCTCTCACCGTGATCTGCTTCCGCCCGATGAGGCGCACCGTCACCGTGAGTCGCGAAACGCCGGTCTTCCTGTTGGGCTTACCCGCTTTCACGCGAATGGTGCCCACGACCGCGTCGTTCGCATTGGTGTCAACCAGATAGCCGTCGTATGTCGCCGCGCGTCCGAGACTGAACGCCTCGTCTGTGTACCACAAGACGCGCCGCGCCTCGGGTTCCGGCTCTGGTTCAGGCTCTGGCTCAGGTTCGGGCTCGGGTTCGGGTTCGGCAATCGTGAATGTCGCGCTCGCCGTGCCCGAGTAGTCGCCCTTGAACGTCACCGTCACAGTCGCCGTGCCCGGCTCAACGTTGTTCGTGTAGAGGACGTCGTAGTCCTCGCCCTCGATGAGCAGACGTCCGCCGCACGTGATGGAGATGTCGGGCGTCTTCGCTGTGCCATCGCCGACATAGCCCCCTTCCGACAGGTCCAGTTCCACTTCCACCGCATCATCTGTCAGTTCACACGGCTCGACCGTGAGCGTGCCGTTCGCGGTCGTGATCTCGTAGTTGTCCGCGTCCGTGCCGTCGTTCAGCGCGTAGGTGAATGCGTTTTCGCCCACGCCCACGTGCGTCTGCGAGCCGGTCACGTCATACGTCGCGCCCTCGCCGACCACGAAGCCGTCGCCGCCGACAGCCACGTCGGCGCACGTGAGCGCCGTGCCGTCGTACACCTTCTCCGCGCTGCCGCTCGTGAGCGTCACCGTGCGCGGCGCGATCGTCACCGTCGCGTTGGTGGTGAAGGACACGTAGTTCGGCGCACTCGCCTCAACCCACACCGTCACGTTGGTCACGTCCGTGAACAGCGGAAGCGTGTCGGATGGGGACGGCGGGGACATTGGGGACGATGAGGACGAATACCGCAGCACCAGGCCCGGGATCGCGTTGGTCTCGATCCCAATCCCGTGCCCTTCGCCGTCGTACGTGCCCGCGTAGTCCGTGAGCACGATGTCGCCATCGGCGAACGTGGCGCGCGCGATGGTGAACGGCACCTCGAACGTGAGCCCCTCGTAGTCCTCCGTGCCCGCGACGGTGAACGTGGCCGTGTAGTCGCCCGCGTCGCCTACCTCCGCCGAGTACGTCACCGTCGCCGTGCCGAACGTCGCGCCGCCCATGTTCGGCACGCCGGCCGCCTCGCCGTACGTCCAGCCCGCGATCGACGGATCCGCCGTCCACGCATTCGCCGCCTTCGTCACCGTCAAGGTGCCGTTCACGGTCGTGATATCGTAGTCCCCCGCGCCGACATTGAGCGCATAGGTGAACGTGTTCGTGCCCACGCCAACGTGCGTCTGCGCGCCGGTCACGTCGTACGTCGCGCCCTCGCCGTCAACGAAGCCGTCGCCGCCGACAGCCACGTCTGCGCACGTCAGCGCCGTGCCGTCGTAAACCTTGCTCGCACTGCCGCTCGTGAGCGTCACCGTGCGCTTCACGATCAGCAGCCTGCCGTTCACGGTCGTGATTGCGTAGTTCGCCGCGTCCGTGCCGGCATTGAGCGCGTAGGTGAACGTGTTTTTGCCCTCGCTCGCATGCATCAGTTCGCCGGTCACGCGGTACGTCGCGCCCTCGCCGACCACGAAGCCGTCGCCGCCGACAGCCACGTCGTCGCATGTGAGCTCCGTGCCGTCGTACACCTTGCTCGCACTGCCGCTCGTGAGCGTCACCGCGCGCGGCGCGATCGTCACCGTCGCGTTGGTGGTGAAGGAGAAGTAGCCCGGCGCGCTCGCCTCCACAGATACCGTCCTATCGCACACGTTCGTGAACAGCGGCGGCTCGTCCTTCCCGTCATACTTCAGCACCAGCCCATCGATCGCGTTCGTGGCGATGCCGATGGTGTGCCCTTCGCCGTCGTACGTGCCCGCGTAGTCCGCGAGCTGGATCTCGTCCGCCGTGAAGTCCTTCCCGACCCGGATCGCCTCGCTCGCGGTACTCGCGCACACCGTGCCGGTCCTCTCCGCAGGATCGTCAGACAGGGTTCTGACAAGGCGGAGGCCGATGCTGGTGCTCATGAGCGACGGTGGGCTGACATACACGAAGGACGAGGTGCAGTAGGGCGCCTGGAAGTTCCAGCTGCCGCCGCGATTCACCCGTTTCCCCCAAGAGAAATCGAGGCACCACTCCCACACGTTGCCGTGCATGTCGTAGAACCACCAGTCGTTCGGCGGTTTTATGCCGACCACGTGCGTCTGGTTCGTGGAGTTGACTTCATACCACATGTAGTCCCCGTTAACGCCGTCGCCGTAGCTGTATTGCGTTGTCGTACCAGCGCGGCAGGCATACTCCCATTGCGCTTCGGTCGGGAGGTCGAGCGCGTTAAGGCCAGTCTTTTGGCGCAAGACGCCGACGAAGGACGACTCATCGACCGCGTTCGTATTCGGCCATTCATAGGTGTCCGAATCGCCCCTGATCATGTTCCAGGAGACCTGCTCCACCGGGCGCATGGGGGAGTCGGCGTCGTCTTTGAACTTGCTCGGGCGGTCGCCCGTCACGAGCTCCCACTGCCTCTGCGTCGTCTCGAAGATGGCGCAGTAGAACGGCTGCTTGCCGTCCGCCTCCGGCCTGATGAGGTGCATCACGAGGTTCGTTGTCTTGTAGGCGTCGGTGTTGAAGGTGGCGGGGTCGGCGACGTCGGAGATGTACGCGACGGGATAGCTCACGGCATCCTTGCCGCCCGAGAGGTCTATGACGCACCATTCCGGCATGTAGACGTACGCCACCGTGAAGGTGACGTTCGAGGAGGCGAATTTGAGCCCCTGCGCATCGAAGTCCCACTCCACCGCGTGCGCGCCGTCCGCCGCATCCGTGTCGCCCGTGAGCGCGGACGCCGCCGCCACGTAGTTCGAGCCGGTCGCGTTGTCCGTCGCCACGATGGAGAGGCGCGGCCGGTTCCAGTCAGGCAGGCCCACCGCCGGTGAGTTCGTGACGCTGAACGAGAGGCCGACCTTCCCGTTCCACGGCTCGCTCGACGCCGCAACGACGTTCGAGACCGCCGCTTCACCAAGTATCGTCAGCGTACCGTTCACATAGTTGATGTCGTAGTTGCCCGTCACGTCGCCGTTGTTGGGGTTGACAACGACCGCACCCCTCGGCTCAATAGGATACCAGCCGGCATCAGTCGCCTCTCCGCCAAGCTCGACATGGTCGATCGTGTCCCCACCCTTCAACCCGTTGACGATGACCTTCTCGGCAATCTCTTCGGGTGTCGCATAGATGGGGTCGGACTCACCCTGCTGCATGCCGTTGTAGCGATAGGTCTGGTCCTTCGCCGTGACCGTGAGCGGCGCCGGCGTGATCTTCACCGTCACGTTGGTGGTGAAGGCGATGTAGCCCGGCGCGCTCGCCTCCACAGACACCACACTGTCGCACACGTTCGTGAACAGCGGCGGCGTGTCGGATGGGGACGATGAGGACGATGAGGACGAATACCTCAGCGCCAGCCCCTTGATCGCGTTCGTGGCGACGCCGATGGTGTGCCCTTCGCCGTCGTACACGCCCTCGTACGCCGTCAGCGCGATGTCGCCCGCCTCGAACGCCTTGCCGACATACACGAAGCTCTTCCCGCCGAGTGAACCGGTGACGTCCTTCTGCGCCGTGAACGGCGAACCGTCTATCGGCGTGGCGCTTCCCGCGTCCGCGCCCGCCGCCACCGCGATCGCCGTTCCGGCAGACGGCTTTATCGTCAACATCACGCCGGCGTAGCTTTCATATCCCCCGCCGATGCCGGCGCCGCCGTTGCCGCCTTGCGCCGTCACTTTGCCGCCGGTGACCGTCACCGTCCCGCCGGCTCTGCCAGATCCCCCGCCGATGCCAGCGCCACCCCTGTCGCCTGTCGCCGTCACCTCGCCGCCGTTTACCGTCACCGTCCCGCAGGCGCCGTTAGATCCCCCGCCGATGCCAGCGCCGCCGTTGTTGCTTGTCGCTGTCACCTTGCCGCCGTTGACCGTCACCGTCCCGCCGGCGCCGTCAGCTCCCCCGCCGATGCCGGCGCCGCCGTTGTCGCCTGTCGCAGTCACCTTGCTGCCGTTGACCGTCACCGTCCCGCAGGCGCCGCCATTTCCCCCGCCGATGCCGGCGCTATAGTTTCTGCCTTTCGCCGTCAGCTTGCCCATGCTTGCGCCGTCGGACTGCGCCCAGATGGTGAGGCTGTTGGTGACGTTGTTTTTCACCTCCACCTTGATGCCATCTTTGGCCGTGAGCGACGCGCCGTCCGCGAGGATGAGATGCGCGTCGCCTTCCACTACGATGCGCGTATTGTTCGTGATGTCGCCAGTCACCACGTACCAGCCGCTCGTCAGCGTCGTCTGGCCGACGTAGTAGGCATAGGCATCGCATTTCTTGACCGGATTGTCCGGATCCGTCGGGTCGAGGTAGCCCATGACGGCGCGCGTCCTCACGAGGCCCTTCCCGGCGACGAGCTCGGTGATGTCCAGCTCTGTCGCGAACGTCCCTAGCTTGCCGCCCGTTACCGTCACGTCAATCATTTTTCCGCCAACAGGATTTATCTTCACCGTCACGCCGGAACCGTCTTTCCCCGCGCCGATGCCCGCGTCGCCGCCAGCGCCACGAGTCGCCGTTACCTCGCCGCCGGAGATCGTCACCGTCACGCCGGAGCCTTGCATTCCCCCGCCGATGCCGGCGGCATACTGGCCGCCTCGCGCCGTCACCTCGCCGCCGGCGATCTTCACCGTCACGTCGGTGCCTCTATTTCCCCCGCCGATGCCCGCGGCGCCAGTGTCGCCTGTCGCCGACACCTTCCCGCCGTTGACCGTCACCGTACCGCCGAAGCCTTGCATTCCCCCGCCGATGCCCGCGCTACCGCTGTTGCCTGTCGCCGTCAGCTTGCCCATGTTCGCGCCGTCGGACTGCGCCCAGATCGTGAGACGGTTGAAGCCGTCCACGTTGATGCCCTTGTTGGCCGTGAGCGACGCGCCGTCCGCAAGGATGAGATGCGCGTCGCCCGAGACGGCGATGCGCGCGTCGTTCGTGATGTTGCCGGTCAACAGATACCAGCCGCCGTTGAGCATCGTCTGGCCTGTGTATGCCGTGTAGGTCTTGCGGACCGCGTTGGTCCCGCCCACGGGATCGTAGTAGGGAGCGCCCACGCAGATGGCAAGCGGCGTGACCGACGTCGTGTAGATGGCGCCCGTGTTGTCCTTGAACACCATGCAGTTGTCGCCGAAGCCGATCGTGTACACGCCTTCGGGCGTATTGGCAGGGACCGTCACGCTGAGCTTGAACGCCGCCTTGCCGTCCTGCGGCACAACCGGTCTGTAGCCGTCGAGCGCAACGTAGTTCGCGCGAAGTTCATCCAGGTTGGACGACACGGTCAGCCCTTCAAACGCCGTCACGGAATCGGAGATGTCGGAAATCTGGATTGGGCTGGAGCACGCGAAGTTCACGTCGATGGCCGAGATGGGACGGGCGCCGGCGGAGATGTTCACGAAGACGTCGAAAGTGGTCGACTGGCCCGGCTTGACGGCGACCGTGCGATTGCCCGCCCCGTCCACGAACGAGAACCCGACTTCTGCGCCTGACGCGACCATGTTGTTCGTGTGCAGGCCGGGTGCGTTCGGAATCATTCCCAGAGGCGCCTTCTGGATGCGCAACGCGTCGCTTACCGTCAAATCGCCAAGGGGAGCGATGACATCGGCGTTCTCTATGCCCTGCGCCGTGATGTGGCTCGGGTGTGAGCCGTTGAGGCCGTATTGGGCCGGGTTCGACTGGGTCTGCAGGACGAGGACGACATCCGCCATGTCGGTCTGGCCGTCGCAGTTCGCGTCGCCCCAAAGCGTCATGTCCGCCCAAAGCGGCGTTGCGGCGGCAACCGCCGCGAGCATAAATAATTTCGTCATTTTATTCATAAGTATCTCTTTCATGCGATTAACGCCCTTCTCGTTGCCTTCGCATCTGGCCAGATTCCCTCCGCCGTTTGCCAGGCGCGACTACACAAGCCCGCCGAGATAGCCCATTTCGGCAAGCAGTTTCTGGTTCTTCATCCAGTTCGGCTCGACGCGAACCCAGAGCTCCAGCGCGACGGGAATGCCGAAGACATCCTTCAGCTCGCGCTCCGCCGACTTGCGTACGGCCTTTATGGTGGATGCGGACCTGCCTATCACTATCGGCTTCTGAGACGGGCGGTTGACGAGCACCTCGGCCACGGCAGACCATCGAGAACCTTCGTCGACGACGCGCTTCACGACGATGCCGAGCTCGTGCGGCAGCTCCTGGTGGAGATGCGAAAGATATTTCTCCCTGATCGCGTCGGCTATCGCGAGCTTGCGAGGATAGTCCGTCACGATGTCTTCGTCGAAAAGGAGCTCGCCCTCCTCGGCGAAACCGAAGAGCGCGTCAAGGACATCCTTCGCGCCGCCCTCGGTCGTGGAGATCGATTTTACCCAAAGAGGGGCCGATTTGGTAGGGGCGCCTTTCCAAGGCGACCGCGGACGTCTCATATCCTCCGAGCGAAGCGAGCATTGCGCAGCAATGTCGCTAGAGAGGTGAGAGACGTCCCTACCATCGTCCCTCATTTCACACGCCTCATTCCACGCGTCGCGGAACATCTTCTCGAAGAACGGCGACTTGTCGGCCTTGTTGAGCACGAAGACGACCTTCTCGGGCTTCTCCTTCGCAACACGCTGCATCCAGCCGATGTCCTCGAGCTGAGGTTCCTGCGACGCGTCGAAGACTACGCAAGTGATGTCTGCTCCGGCTGCGCTCCTGCGTGCCATGCGGTTGAGGAGCGTGCCGAGGGTGCCGACGGCCTTGTGGAGACCGGGAGTGTCGAGGAGGACAAGCTGTCCGCGCGGGTCGGCGACTATGCCGCGTATCGTGTTGCGCGTCGTCTGCTCGACGGGGGATACGATCGAGACCTTCTCCCCCACGAGCGCGTTTACGAGCGTGGACTTGCCAGCGTTCGTGCGCCCCACAACCGCGACTGTCGCTACGAGCGCCATTACGGAACGGGGAAGTTCGCGACAAGCGCCGCGGCTTCGCGCTTGACTCTCTCCTGAACGGTGGTGTCTGCGATGTTGTCGAGGACGTCGGCGATCCACGTGCCGATCTTGATCATCTCCGACTCCTTCATGCCGCGCGTCGTCGCGGACGCAGTTCCGACGCGGATGCCGGAGGTCTTGAAGGGAGACTCGGTGTCGTAGGGGATCGTGTTCTTGTTGACGATGATGCCGGCGGCGTCGAGCGCGGCCGCGGCCTCCTTGCCGGTGATGCCCTTCGACTTCTTGACGTCGACGAGAAAGAGGTGGTTGTCAGTGCCGCCGGAAACGATGCGGTAGCCGCGATCCTGGACGGTCTTGCACATCACCTGGCAGTTCTTCACGACCTGTTGCGCATAGCCCTTCTTGGCCTCGCTCATCCACTCGCGGAAGACGACCGCCTTCGCGGCGATGATGTTCTCCAGGGGGCCGCCCTGCATGCCGGGGAAGACGGCGGAGTCGAGCGCCTTCGCCCACTTCTCCTTGCAGAGCACCATGCCGCCGCGCGGACCGCCAAGCGTCTTGTGCGTCGTCGTCGTGACGAAGTCGGCATAGGGAACGGGCGACGGATGAGCGCCGCCGGCGACGAGACCCGCGATGTGGGCCATGTCGACCATCATGATGCAGCCGACCTTGTCGCAGATCTCGCGGATGCGCCCAAAGTCGATCGTGCGCGGATAGGCCGACGCGCCGGTAAGAAGAATCTTGGGCTTGATTTCAAGCGCCTGCTTCTCCATAGCGTCGTAGTCGAGCATCTCGGTCTTCGGGTCGACCGTGTAGGGAACGATGTTGTAGATCTTACCAGAGAAGTTCACCGAAGAACCGTGGGAAAGATGGCCGCCCTGGTCGAGCGACATCGACATGATCGTGTCGCCAGGCTTGATCGTCGCGAAGTAGACCGCCATGTTGGCAGCCGAGCCGCAGTGCGGCTGGACGTTCGCGTGCTCCGCGCCGAAAAGCTCGCACGCGCGCTTCCTCGCAAGCTCCTCGGCCGCATCGACGGGGAGGCAGCCCGAGTACCAGCGCTTGCCCGGGTAGCCCTCGGCGTACTTGTTCATGAGGACAGACCCCGCCGCCTCACGGCACGCGCGCGACGACGTGTTTTCCGACGCGATAAGGTTGATCTCGGCGTCCTCCTGCTTCGTCTGCGCCTCGATCGCGGCAAACACCTCGGGGTCTTCGCGCATGAGACCGGAGCAGTCGGAAAGACGCTCGGCGCGCTCGAGCTTCCAGCGGCGGCGCGCATGGCGCTCGCTCGCGTCGACGGGCGTCGCGATGAACGTCTTTGCGATCTCTACGGCGTAGGACGGCGAGATGACGTCGGCGCCGAGGCAGAGCACGTTAGCGCCGTTGTGCTGACGCGTAATGGTGGCGGCGTCGGTTGTCGCGCAGACGGCGGCACGGACATTCTGGAACCGGTTCGCAGCCATCGACATGCCTATGCCTGTGCGGCAGACAAGTATGCCGAAGTCGGCCTCGCCGGAGGCCACGGCCTTGGCGACTTTCGCCGCGTAGTCCGGATAGTCGCAGCTTGCCTTGTCGGCAGGGCCCATGTCGACGACCTTCGCGGCGCCCGCAAGGGCGTTGACGAGAGCGGCCTTCAGTTCTACGCCGCCATGGTCGGAACCAATCGCAATGTTCATCTTGTTTTCCTTGGTGTTGTCGCTTGTACAGAAAAGTGAGGTAATATTATACCAAATCTGCGCTCTCTCGGCGGCACGCAGTATATTTTATCCTAAAAACCGCAGCGAAGTCACTAAATACGCAGTTGACGTCACTTGTGTATGCGCCTCGTCGCAGCGAACGCCGAAGGATCTTCCTTCGCGAACTTCATGATCTGCGGACCCGTGAAGCGCTCGATCGCGGGAGAGCCCGTGCGTAGCCTCAGGGTCTCGCCGAAGCGCGCATCGAGAGCCGCGACTTCGGCATGCGTCGACGAGTCCATCCAGATCGGCGCAACAGGGCGCGAGAAAGCGCCGCCGAGCCGTTCGACGAGCGTCCGCCCGTCAGCGGCATCCGATAGCGAGGCGAGCGCTGCAGACCAGCCGGCGCCCAAGTACACACTTCCGTGCCGCTGGCCGTCGCCGCCGATTGCGTCGATCTTCGACGTGTCGAAAGAATCCGCAAGCTTTTGAAGAACCTTTTCGAGCGCCACCACCCAGAGTCGCGGATCCGCCTGCCTAACGAGCTGGTCCTCGTTAGGGAGGAATCCGTCGGGACAGCCGAACTCCGGAAGCTCTTTCCCGAAGTTTACGGCGACGGTAGTGACTACCGACTTGGCTTCAGTGTCATAGACAAGACCCCATAGTCCTTCATAGTCCTTCGCAATCGGCAGATTGCGGGTCACGGAAGCGCCGCACCGACGAGCCGGGAGACGAGCTTGCCGTCCGCCTGACCCTTGAGGCGGGCCATCGTCTCCTTCATCACGCGGCCCATGTCCTTCTTCGAAGTGGCTCCCGTCTCGGCTATCACCGCCTTGACGACCGCCGCGACTTCGTCCTCCCCAAGCTGCGCCGGAAGGTATTTCTTCAGCAGTTCGAGTTCCTTCTTCTCGGTCTCGGCGAGTTCCGCGCGACCCACCGTAAGGTCCTTCGCCTTCGCAATCACCCCGCGGATTGCGTTCACCGCCACCATGTCATGTTCCTTCATGGCGGTCTTCATGTCCGCCATAAGCTTATCGTATATTTCCGACATCTGATATCTCCTTCCTAAGCCACACTACTACACCACATCGCCCTGGTCAGAATCCGAGGTTGAGGATCGGGAAGACGAGCGCGCCGCCAGAACCGCTGAAGTTGAGGACGCCCAGCTGCACACCGTGGAGATCGCCGGTGAAGTTGAGCGCGCCAAGCTGGAGCCCCACGGTCCTTGACGCGATGTTGAGCGCGCCAAGCTGTACGCCGATGCATGTACCGGCGAGGTTGACCGGCGCAAGTTCAACGCCCGTCATCGTGTCGGTCACGTTGTTTATGAGACCGAGGTCCGCCACGGCAAGATTCTCGACCTGCCCGTATCCAAGGTTGATCATGGCTCCAAAGACCGTGTGGGACGGACTCGGCAGCTGGATCGGCGGCGTTATGATCGAAAGGCCGAGCGGCAGCCAGACCCTCGTGTCACTGCTACCCCCAGAGCTGTCGTCTGCGACGGCGGCGAAGGCGCACGCAAGAACCGCGACCACAAAAATAATTTTCTTCATATAGTATCTCCTTTCGTTTCTTTCGTGTGGCGTATATTATAGCACATCAACGGAGCACCCGCGGCAAATCCGTCGCGGAGGATTAACCACGAAATACACCAAATGATGTTGACACTTTTTGACTATCTCAAGATCATCAACGCGCCGTTGTGCGGGAGGGAGAAGGGGCTTATTGATACACGGCTACTGTATCAATTTTACTGTATCAATAAGCTCTGACCCTTCACTCCTCCTCGTGCGACAGTCGGCCTCCGGCCTCGACGCAGTTGGCGCACTCGCCGAGTCGATGGAGCGCGCGACTAAGGGAGCCGACAGTCGGGCAAGAGGCGGTTTCGTCTCGCAGCCGTACGAGGCGTCCCGTACGCAGCCAGTGGCTTCCGCCGAGGCACGGCAGGCTGAAGACGGCTTGTTGTCTAAGCGCGAAAGGCGTCGCGACGACGAAACAACGGCTTGACCGAGCTGTCGGGCCCGCAGTCGCGCCCTGCGCTCAAATGCAACCGCAACCTCAACGATTTCTCAACAAATTAAAACCGCACGCCTCTGTCGCATCCAGCGAATCTACCGCTTTTTGTCAGCGACCTTGCGGCCGACGTTGAAGGCGTCGATTATCTCTGGATGGGACCACTCTACCGTCGCGCGGTCGATGAGGCCCATTCCCTCGTAGCCGCCCGGCTCCCAGATGAAGCACGGACACCCAAAGCGGCGCGCGACGTATCCAAAGTGCTTCGCCCACTTCACGCGGTCTTCGTCGTTGGGCTTCGACTTGTCGCCGCCGTGGTACCGCCGCTCGGCGTTAACCTCGCCGCAGACGATCGGAACGCCCTTGTCGATGAATATGCGCTTGTGCTGCTCGAAGACTTCCGCTATGCGCTTCTGGAACTCCTCGCGCTTGTATTCCGCGCTGTCTCCCCAGAGGCAGAACCACCCGGGTTCGTATATATGAAGATCGACCATCACGTGGTTGTCGGACGGATTCGGATGCTCCCACGCAAGGCACGACGGCTCGTGTCCCGTCGCTGCGTATGTCGGGATGACGAGGTAGCGCTTTGCGTTGTTGCCGCCCGTCGCGCGCACCGTGTCGTAGAACGTCTTCGCATAGCGGTTGACCGTCTTGCAGTAGAGAGGCTTGCCGCCCCAGTCGTCCTTCCCCTCCTCGCCTCCGTCCGGCCCTGGATGGCTCTTCGCCTTGCGGATTTCGTTAAACCCCTCGAAAACGAGCTTCTCGCCGTAGTTCCTGAACCGCGTCGCGATCTGCCGCCACAGGTCCGCAAGCACCTGGTTGGCGCGGTCTTCGTTTACGCCGTCGATCGTCAGCCACTCCTCGGGCCAGCCTTCGCTTCCTCCGTCGTGGTGGATGTCGAGAATCGTGACGAAGCCTTCCGCGATGCACATGTCGACTACTTCCTGCACGCGGTCGAGGAACACCGGGCGTATCTCGTGCTTCGGATCGTCCACGCTGAACTGACGCCGCCACGTCACCGGCAGTCGGACGGCGTTTACGCCCTTCGCCTTGTACAGCCGCAGGAGGCTTCGGGTCACCGGGCGGTTTCCCCACTCCGTCTCGTTGCCGCTCGGACAGTCCAGCGTGTTGCCGATGTTTATGCCGAGGTCTATCGACTTTACGAACTCCGCCGCGCTGCGCGAGAACGGCGCGGCTGCGGAAAGCCGCGTCGCGCAGGCGAACGCACAGACGGAAAGTGCGATGGCGAATTTGCTTTTCATTGGCAATATTCTATCGTATATACCGATATGACGCCATCACCTTGCCGGATGATATATGAACGCAACCATTCGCAATGAACACAAACAACGGACATTGACAATCGCTAGGCGGCGTGCGAAAAGAGTCGGAGCGCCGGCAATTTCGCCACCGCCTGTAGCGTCAGCGCACGTATACCTGCATACCCCTGTTTCTGATGTCGGCAACAACCGAGACCGTCCCGTCGTTGTCTACGGTGCGCAGTCTGATCGACTGGCTTGGGAAGTTCCAGTTCTTTATGGCTGCCTCGCCCGTGAACCCAGTGCAGGTCAGCAGCACAATGACGCCTGGATTCGGCTTTTCATGGATCGACGAGAAATCAAAGCCCGCATTGTCACCGAAGTCCACCGTTCCTTCCACAACGAGACCGGGCTCGACGCTGTCTTCGACGGTGACATTGGCATTGCCGATCGTTCCGGCGCCCGTGATCTTGTCGAACGCCCAGCTGCCGCCGCCAAAATCGATCCTCGCGTCGTTCTCGAGCGTCAGATTGGCGGGAATGTTCGACATGTCAGCCGCGGTGTACCACTTGGTATAGAGGTAGTCACGAACAGCCGCCTGCTCCTCGTCGGTCAACTTCCGGTTGAAAATCATCGATTCGCCCACGTAACCGGAAGATCCAGCGGGATTCTCCCGCCTCATTCCGAGAAACACCTTCCGTTTTCCATCCTCATGATCAGAAGCGCCGAGACTGTCGTATTCCAAATCAGTGCCAGAAACGGTTGCGAGATCGCCATTCGCATCCTTGTATACGCCAAAGCCAGACGCAGAGGTCGGCCCTGCGGCAATGCACCAGATGTACGGCTTCAGGGCGTCATTCTGAAGGTTTTCTATGACCAGAAGACCGGGGGCATTGTTGGTGATGCAGTCCACCATAAGGCGGCCCCTGCTCCAGGACGGCCACTGCGCGATGCCCGCAAGTCCGCGCTCATCCCAGTCATAACCGCTCTGCACCTCAATGCCGAAGACCTGACCCTCCCCCTCTTCATGGCGTTCAAGGACACTGAACAATGTCAAGCCGGAAGTTCCGAAATCATAGAAGCCATTAGACCCCAACCCCTTCTCTTCGTTGTAATGGCCGAACACTCTGCGAGTTGCAATCATATTCGCCGCACCGTAGGAGGGGAGGCTGTTCTCATCATACGGGACGAGATCCAGCACATTACCGGCAGTTCCCTTGTTTTCAACCGCAACCACTCGCCCTGATTCGTTCACGTCGACTGTCGAACTATCATCAGGATCATACCACGCCACGGCCGTCTTGACGATCTCCGGCACGGCGCAATCGCCTCGAAGCGCGATGTCGTTCGAAACGACGAACGTCACGCTCTTGGCCGCCAGCGCGGACATGTCGGGACGCGTCGCGCTTGACGCCGGAATCGCGACATCGGTATCCGCAGTCGGCAGGACGCCGTCAAGAACCTTGGCGAGATCTTCCTTCTCCGTCCCGTCCTCGAGGAAGTACTTTATGTGAGACTGCCAGTTTGCAGCATTGGCGGCATTACCGTCGCCGGAGGCATTCGTCCAGACGGACGAAACGATCTTTTTCGTAACTGTTACCACTGTCGCGTTATTGGTGTTCAGAGTCGCATTTTCCGCAACATTGACCCCTTCACAGTAAACAGTCGCATTCGCCGGCAGGCGGAGCGTCCCCGACAGGACGTTGATGACACCGTGCGCGTTGTACGCAGCATCCAGCTTGAGGGTGCCGGTTCCCTCCTTCGTGATTCCGCCGATGCCGGTGAAGGTGCAGGTGTCGGTGGCCTTGACCGTGTATCCTCCGTCGTCGATTACAAGTCCCCCCGCGCCGAGACAGACTTCGTCAAGACGCGTCATGAAGCTGCCGTTGTCACCCTTGGCCACGATCTTCCCGCCGTCTGCATATATTCGCGAGACGGCACTCTCCGGTGCGCTGGAGTCCTGCTCGATCTTCGTGGCAGATACGGAGCCTCCGGTAAGATTAACTGTGCCGTCGCAATGCCTCGCGATGGAAAGCGTGCCGACATCCACTACGCCGCCCGAGACCGTCATCGCGGCATGAAGCGCCTCTGCGTCATTGCCGACGCGAAGCGTCCCGCCCACGGAGAGCAAACCGCCAGAGACATCCACTTCGCACCATGCATTATCTTTGCACGCGATGTTCACGTCGCCCGAGAGAGCAAGCTCGCCGCAGGAGACCGAGACATATCCCGACGCCGTCGGCTGGAAGCCTCCGAGCTCCATCGAGACGCCTGTCGTCCGGCCGCCTTCGATGTTGAGGACACTCGCCGTCTCCCTGCATGGATTCAATGTGTAGCCGTAGCCTATCTTGATGCTGTCGGATGCGGAGACAGTGCCGCCGTAGACGTTCATCTCGCCCTTGACAGAATAATTCTCATTTTCGGACTGCATGCCGATCCTGATCGAGCCTGCCCAGTCATTCGAGCTTGCGATGAGATTGCCGCCGTACACGTTCAGCGAACAGTCTTGATGCGAGTTCCAGAAGCCCACCTCGACGAAACCCGCGTCGACTGTCGCGTCGTCGTAGATGTTCACGGCGGCGCTGCCGCCGCCGCAGCCGATCATCAGTTTGTTCACGACCTTCATCGTGGCGTTCGTCACGTCGATCTGCGCAATGCCGCCCCACTGCGCCAGCTCTAGCTTACGCGTCTCGAAACGAGACAGATCCTTCAGCACTGCGCGGTCCGTACGGTACTTGAAATCCGAATCTTCGGACAAGTTCGGCAGTCCCCGCTGCTTTTCCCCGTCCTGCGTACCGTCAAGGTACCAGTTTCCGGAATCGGCAAGGTTCAGATTGCCGGCGTTGCCGTCCCACATGTACTTGGCAACGTTGTCTTCCGCAAGCACTCCGAGAGACAGTGTCGCCATTCCGACTGCAGCCACTATTTTATTCATAAGACATTCCTTTCACTGAGGTATGTTTTCGTTTATATTGTATCATTTGCGCCCCGTCACGCGGTATCACCCGACAGTATGATAGCCGGGAGCTATCGATTTCCGCGACGACCTTGAAGAACTTCATCTGGTCAAGGTTCTCCTCTGTCACCACTGTCCACGACGCGTCGTCAAGGGACGGCTTGCCCAGGACCGTGTACTTCCGTGGTGGATCGGCGTTCCTGAGATCGGGATCCCAGGATATCTCCGGCGAGCCGTCGGCCTTCATCTCGATCATCGCCAGAAGGCGGCTGTCGGGGTCGTCGGGATCAAGCCCCGCCACATACGACTCCCAGAGCGCGCCCCCGTTCGCTCCGCTGGCGTTGCCCGCAGCCTCGTAGTCTCCGCCGCCGTATTTGAGGACATACGGCTCAAGCCATTGATACGGAACAGGCGCCGCAGTCGTCATCGTGACGCGCTGAGCCGTGGGGATTGGGAGCCCTTTCCCTATGCTGCGGCCCTCATTGAACGCATCGACGATCTCGGGGTGGCTCCACTCGACGTCCCTGCGGTTTACGAGCCCCATGCCCCTGTCGTATCCGTTGTCCCAGAGAAAGCACGGGAAGCCGTATCTTGCCGCTTCGCGGGCATAGTGCCTGGCCCAGTTCACGCGGTCCGCGTCGTTCGGAATGGTTTTCGCATCGTCGTAGAATCGCATGTCCGCGTTGACCTCGCCTATAATAACCGGGACGCCCTTGTCGGAGAAGACGCGCTTGAGCATCCCGAAAACGCGTTCGAAGCAATCGGCGAAATCCTGCTCTCTGTACTCCGGGTCATTTCCCCTCAGGCAGAACGAGCCCGGCTCGTAGGCGTGGATTGAGACCATCACATGGTCGTCCCCTGGCGACGGATGGCGCCACGCAAGGCAGGACGGCTCGTAGTCGGTCGCCGCATACGTCGCGATGAGCAGATATCTGCTTGCGTTGTTTCCGCCCGTCGCGCGGACAGTGTCGTAGAAGGTCTTCGCGTACCTGTTCACCGCTTCGCAGTAGAGGGGCTTTCCGCTCCAGTCGTCCATGCCGGACTGCTGGCCGTCGTAGCCCGAATACGCGGTCGCCTTCCTGACTTCGTTGAAGCCCTCGAAGACAAGCCGCTCGCCGTAGTCCCTGAAGCGCGTCGCTATCTGTCGCCATACGTCGGCAAGGACGGCGTTCGCGGCATCCTCGTTTGCTCCGTCGACCGCAAGCCATTCATCAGGCCAGCCCGCTCCGCCGGAATCGTGATGGGTGTTGAGTATCGCGATCATCCCCTCGGCAAGGCACATGTCGACGACATCCTGCACGCGGTCGAGGAACGCCTTGCTGATCCTGTGCTCAGGATCATCGCGGCTGAACTGGTTCTTCCACGTGACAGGCACGCGCACGGCGTTTACCCCCTTCTCCCTGTAGAGCCTGAACAGACTCTTCGTGACCCGCTGGCACCCCCAGTCAAGCTCGTTCGCGGTGGGACAGTCCAGCGTGTTCCCGATGTTGATTCCAAGCGATATGTCCTTCACGAACTCCGCGGCGCTGCGCGAGAATCCGCCGAACGTCCACCAGTCCAGCTCGACCGAACCGTCAAGGACCACAAAGATGTCGTGGACCCCTGTGGCCCAGGCCCAGTTCGAACTCGTCGCCGCCTCGAACTCGGATCCGGCGCTGACATAGCACTCGGTCACGAGCGGACCATCCGGCGCGTCGAGGTGGACCTCAATGCTTCCACCTCCCCTTGCGCGGAATGTCAGCAGCTCCGGGGAAGTCGGACCGAAGTCGGCGCCACGCAGTGCGATCCACCCGCGTCCGGTCTTCGCCCTCGCCGCCATGTCCCCTGGCGCCGCAAGCGGGACGAAGCACACGCCCGACGTTGCGGCCGCGGTCTCGGCCTGCAGCCTGCCGTACGGGTTGAGGCTCTCCACCTGCTCGACGCCCCTTCGCGTGTTTTCGACGGGGCTGATCGTAACCGTGTCTTCGTCAACCTCGCAGAGATCGATGTTGACGTTGCGCATTCCTCGCATGGCATGGACGAGGTCCTTCTGCAGCTCCTGGTTGTGGTATATGAGATACCATCTTCCCTTGAACTTCTGCAGATGCGTGTGGTTGTTGCACGGCATGCAGCCGAAGTTCATTGGATTCGCGTTGTATTCCCCTCGCACCGTCCAGCTCGACTCGTTCATCGGATCACCCGACGTCATATACACCATGGAGCAGGAGGATGGCGCCGCGCACTGCGCATCCCAACCGTCGTGACCCGTCCAGTCGACGTTGTACGTGTACACGCACATGTTGCCGATGAAATTGAGCTCGTTCGCCTCGAAGTGGAACTGCGCAGGCAGCACGGACGCCTCGCCCGAGACGGAAACGAGGTCAGCGCCGAGCCTCACGATCCGCGCATCGCCGCCGCCGCCGAAGGTGAGGTAGCCAGTGCCGTCAGGGGCAATCGCCGCGCCCGGGTCGAACGGCACCTTGCATCCGCGCGTGAACCACGACGACTGGTCCACAAGCGGACCCGGCAGCGGACTTGTCCAAGGACCGACTGGGCTTGTTGCAGTCAGCACGCCCGTGCCCGCGCCTGAATTCGAGAAGTACATGTAGAAATGCGTCTGTCCGTCAGCCTCGACACGCGAGACGACCGACGGCGCCCAGCTTGCGATGATCCAGGGCGCGATAGCCGCAACGTCAATCTCGCCATGGTACGTCCAGTTGACCATGTCGGACGTCGACATCATCGTGATCGTCTTTATCTTTTCGTACGAGTTACCCGTCCCAGCGGCAGACTCCTCGAACTGCTGGTGGTCGTTCGTGGCGTAGACGTAGAGACGTCCGTTGTGCTCGACCGACGTCGGATCCGCAGTGAAGCGATGGTCGAGGATCGGGTTCCCGTAGAACTCGCCGTTAACGTATTTCGGCGAAGTCGCTCCCTGCGTGGTGCCGGAGACGCTACCTTCGCCGTCGACGAAGACGCTCATCACGTCCGACCGTTCCGCGAAGTAGACGTCAAACCTTAGGCCGGAGGCTTCCTGCGGAAACTCCACGCAGGCTGGCAGCGAAACCTGCTCGCCGGGTGCGAAGCCAGAAACGACAAGCGAACCGCCGGAGACGGACACATGATAGGGGGCGTCCTTCGGGACTGTCAGGACCCCGCCCTTAAGATGCACCGTGCCGCCGTCGGCACAGAAGACCTCCGACGATTCGTACTCCCCGTCTTCGACCGTGACGTCGGAGAAGCGCGCGTTTGGCCCGAGATTTGCGACCTTGCCACCCCCGAGCACGAGCTTAGATCCCCATGGCAGCCAGTCGGAGTGTCCGCACAGATCGAGCGTACCCGACATTACCTTCGTCGGGCCCCTCCAGACGACGCCGCGCACGACCGCGAGCGTTCCGCCGCCGAGTTTCGTCAATCCGCCGTCGTTCACGTCGGCCGTCAGCGAATTCGAGGCGATGCGGACGTCACGCCAGGCCGTGTCTATCTTCGCGCCGCCCCTGCCGATCACCGTCGGAAGCCACGGCGGCACGATATCGCCGGACACCCATCCGTAGTTGTTCGGATGCGGCATTAGCACGCCGCCGTTCAGGTGCAGGGTCGTCGCGACGGAATACGGATCGCTCCCGCTACCCGAAATCTCGAATCCTGGGACCTTCAGCACGCCGCCGTTGAGTTCGATACTGCCCTCTCCACCCTGGCTCCGCGATGCGCAGCAGAACCAGTGGAAGCGCACGTCACCTCCATTCTGGACGTAGTACGAACGCTCGAGCGATCCAATCGCCATTCGCAGATCCCTTGCATTGAGAACCGTTCCGTCCTCGACGAAGAGCGTTCCGATTCCGTCATGCCTCCAGTCGCCGCCGATGTTCACGCTTCCGTTGACCGATATGTCCAGTTTCATCAGCCGCAAGGCGGGGCCCTTCGTCACCGCGCCTTCGCCCTCCGTGCTGCGGAGGTTCAAATCCGAATCCATCGCGACCGCGCCGTTCCACAGAATCATCTCGCGGTCGCATCGCCTCACCCACACCGCGCCAGACGCC
This sequence comes from uncultured bacterium, assembly GCA_902780865.1. Classification (GTDB taxonomy): domain Bacteria; phylum Verrucomicrobiota; class Kiritimatiellia; order RFP12; family UBA1067; genus UBA1067. Next base: position 11,419 of record CACZHC010000034.1, on the reverse strand, counting down.
TCGGCGCGCCGTCCGTTAAGGTCCACCGTAGAAGAGCCGCCGGCATCATCCGGGAAAACGGGCTCTGGGATGACAGACGGCACGTTGCCTGCATCATATCCTTCTGGCCACCACTTCCAGTTGCCAGCGTTCCACCAATCGGAACTTGATGCACCTGTCCATACGGGATTACCACGAAGTGAGACCGTGGCGAACACGGTTGCCGCACATGCCAGCACGATTCCTCTTGTGGTTTTCATGCCGCAGATTATACAAAATATCGCGCGGCAAGAACATCATCCTACTGGGTTATGGAGCAGAGAGATCAACTATCACGCGGCGGTAGGCGAAGAGAGTCGGCGTGCCGGAATCGCGCACGCGTAGAATGACATGAAGCGATCCCGACGCCCCTTCGGGAATCGCCGAAAGATCGATAACGGCGCGCGCGCCGTCTGCGCGAAGATCACCGCCGTTAAGCGTCCCTGCTTCGCGGTATATCGACCACTCGAATGAAATCGCGTCGCCGTCGGGATCGCTCGACCCTTCCGCCGAAAGCGCGACCTTGTCTCCGCGCTTCGCGGCAATCCTGACCACGCCCTTCGTCCTGTCGCCGTTCAGCACGGCGACGGGATTGTGGTTCGCGTCCTCGTACTTCGGCGTGACGGACCACTTCATGCGTCCGGCGAAGTCGAGCTGATATCCCTCGCGCCAGCGCATGACCGAATGTCCCGGGGAACGCAATCCCTTTAGCTCGTCGGCAACCTCGGGAGAAGTCCAAATCGGATGCGACTCGCCCTCCGGGGTGCGCCACTCGTACCGTCCGCCCCATCCGCCGTATGCGGGCGACTCGGTCCATCCAAGCCCGTTCGCGATAAGCCCGAGGAACGACGGCGTGTCGCCCTCCATGCTGTAGATATGCGGCGGATAGCATTTGCCCAGCGGGCCCACGTCCATGACATGCGTCTTCAGCCACTCGTTGTCCGCTAGTTCCACGAATGGAAGGTTCAGCTTGCGCCCCTCTCCTCTCACATCGCCTGCCATGCCGTTCCACGTCGACTTCCAGTAGTCGCGGTAGTCGAACGGATAGCTCGGGTCGACGATCCACATTACGGACGGGAACTCGCGCCGCGCGGCAGGCCCCGCGTCGTCCTGGTCGGATATAGAATAGACGCGAAGCTTCGCAAGCGCGGCGGCAAGCTCGTCGTCCTTCATCTCCGCACGGCAGTCCCTGAGCGCCTGTAGAAGCGTGTTCGCCCCGCCCCATATAGACACCCACAGCGGACGCGGATCGTCGCTTTTTATCGACTTCGCAAGAAGCCGCGAACCGGGAGACGGTTCGCCCACGCCTTCGACGCCGAACCTCGGCTGACCGGAAGCCGCAACTGCGGATAGCCTCTCCAAAGTCGGATACCCCTGCGCATGAACGTTCAGATTTGTCCACGCTTCGCCATACGCGGCGATTGTGTGCCGGAGAATGTCCTCGCGCGGATTTTGCCTGAGGTGGCATGACGTGGTCGCGGCGATTCCCTCGATGTCGAACTCGTTGGCATAGGCGAGAAGCCTAACGAGCGACTCCTCGTCGTCCGGCTCGTTCGCAAGATCGGTTAGGACAAACAGCCGCGGCTTCGCATCCGCAGCAGCGGTCAATGCGGTCAATAGCGCAAAAGCGGCAACTGCAATATTCTTCATCTGGACAAGTCCTCCTTATTTAATCCGGAACCAGTCGAAGTCGGCGTGTCCGCCCGGTTTCAGCGTCGAGTACATGTAAAGCGCGAAGCGGTAGCCGGTGAAATGCGGCGCGGTGTATTCAAGGTGGAACTTGCCGCCGATGGGCGTCCACGACTTGCCGTCCGTGGAATACGCGAACCACCCTTCGTCGCGCCCGGGGAAATTCCACAGCTTGTCCTTTTCGGGTTCGCGCGAGAAGTCGCCGTAGGCACGCACCCATACGGTCCTCGCGCAGGGCGAGACCTGGACGCGCGCAACCTCGCCCACATTTCCGTCCTCCGCGCGCCGAAGGACGAGGTACGACGTGCCGTTCTCCTTCGTCGCCGAAAGCGAAACGTAGTCGCGCTGGAAAAGCGCGAGCCCGGCGTTGTCGCCGTTGGCAAGTCCGCTGATGTCGATTTTCGCCGCCGCGGAGCATGTCGGACCCCAGCAGCGCTGCGTCAGCGTGTTGCGCGCGGAGAGAAGATCGCCGTCGATCCTGTCTGTCTTGAGACGCAGCCATCCGCGCCTGTCCGCCAGCGACCAGAGACCGTCAGCGGGATTGTGGTTCCACTGCCAGACGAGGGAAAGCCTGTCGGACGCGAAATCGTCCGCCGACACGATGCCGGGCCTTCCAGACGGATGCGGGAGGCTTTCCTCCGAGATCACCGGCCAGTCGTCGTTCCATGTCATAGGGAGGATGTACGGACAGCGTCCGACGGCGCCTCTGTCGCCAAAGAGATACGCGTACCACTTTCCGTCGGGAGTGTCGATGAACGAACCCTGGGCGATTCCGGCGTGCTGGAACACGACTCGTCCCTCCCATGGTCCTTGCATTGAGCGTGAGCGGTGGACTACCACGGTGCGGCAGTTCCCCGCGGGCCAGCAGATGTTGACGATGTAGTACCAGCCGTTGCGCTTCATCACCTGCGCGCCTTCGCCGAGCCCCTCTCCGCCAACGCAGTCGGTGACGTTGTCGAGCGTTATCATGCCGTCGTCGACGAAACCGGAGAAGTCCGGCTTCATTTCCGTAAGACGCACCTTGTACGGCTTGCCGGGCATCGTGGCGAAGACCCAGAAGCGCCCGTTCTCGATCCAGATCGAGGCGTCGTACTGGTTCTTCTTCAGACGGTGGAACTCCCAGCCGCCCTTCTCCGGATCCCTCGTCCTGAAAAGATACGTGTCGTCGATCCTCACGTTGACGCTGATGACGTAGAAGTATCCGTCCGACTCGTTGTACCTTATCGAGGAGGCAAAAGTCCCGAAGGCGTAGTCGTTCTCGCCGTTCTCCAGCCTGTCGCAGGGACGGTTTTCGACCGTCTGGTAGCAGTAGCTCGCCATCTTCCAGTTGACGAGGTCCTGCGAGACCATGACGGGGATGCCGGGGTTGAAGTGCATCGTGGTCGAGACCATGAAGTACTTTCCGCCCTTGCGGCACATGGAGACGTCCGGCACGTCCGCCCAGAGCGTCGGCTCCCTGACCTCGCCGGCGGCGACCGAGGCGCATACGCACAGCGCTGCCGCAAGCGAGGAAACTACAGACCTTTTATGTATTTTCATGGTACACATTCTACCATGCCTCCGCTTGCTTCGGTATCACCCCACAGGATGATTTGCGGGCATCGGGGGAATAGGGTATAATAGCGGCATGAAAAAGACAATACTTTCCACAGTTGCGGTTGCAGCCGCCTTCGGAGCCTTCGCGGCGCCTTCGCCAAAGTTCGAGAACGGCGAGTTCTTCGGGAATCCGCTGCTCGACCACCACTTCTGCGCGGACCCGACCGCAGTCGAATACAACGGACGCCTCTTCGTCTACGGAACGAACGACCACCAGCAGTACGACGAGTCGCCCGTGAAGACGAACAACACATACGAATGCATCAAGACCCTCTCCATGATGTCAACCGCCGACATGGCGAACTGGACGTACCACGGCGAGATACCCGTCGGAGATATCGCCCCTTGGATCTTCAACAGCTGGGCGCCTTCCGTCATATCGCGAAAGGAGAAGGACGGCAAGACGCACTTCTACATGTACTTCTCGAATTCCGGATGCGGCACCGCCGTGCTGACGGCGACACATCCGCTCGGTCCGTGGACGAGTCCGCTCCAGAAGTCGCTCGTCGACCAGCAGTCCGACTTCACGAAGAAGTGCAAGGTCCCGTTCGACCCAGGCGCGGCGATTGGTCCGGACGGCACGGGATACCTCGCCTTCGGTGGGGCTGAGTCCCGTCTCATCAAGCTCGGCGCCGACCTCATCTCCGTCGTCGGCGAGGCGACGATTCCGCCCGCCCCGTTCCACTTCGAGGCCAACGAACTCAACTTCATCGGCGACACGTGCGTGTACACGTACAACGTCGACTGGACGGACCACGAACCCTGGCCGTACGCAGACTGCCCGAAGCCGATCGGATGCTCCATGGTATACGAGACCTCTAAGACCCCGCTCGACGAGAAGAGCTGGAAGATGCGAGGGGAATACAACCAGAACCCGGGCATGTTCGGACACATGTTCTGCAACAACCACACGCACCTCCACAAGTTCAAGGGGAAGTGGTACCTCATCTACCACGACCAGGAGCTCCAGAAGTCCCTCCTGCCGCAGACGGGCGGATTCCGCAACATCAACATCGACATCTGCGAAGTCGACGAGGCGACCGTCACCTTCAAGCCCGTGAAGAACACGCGCAAGGGCGTGGAGCAGGTCGAGAAGCTCGACCCCCGCCGCAGGGTGCAGGGCGAGACCGCCGCAGCGACGTCCGGCATGGCGTTCACCCGCCTTCCCCAGCTCGGCAACCTCGCCGCGAAGCCGAAGGAGGACGGAGCGTGGGTGGCGGTGCGCGGAGCGGACTTCGGCGCGAAGGCGCCAACGAAGTTCACCTTCTCCGCCCGCGGCAAGGGCAAGGTCGAAGTCAGGCTCGACAAGCCGGACGGAACGCTCGTCGCCTCGGGAACGGTCGACGCAGGCGATTCGTTCAAGACAACGTCGATCAAGACCAAGGCGCCGGCAACCGGCGAACACGCAGTCTTCGTCGTCCTCGCCGGCAATATGGAGCTTGACTGGTGGGCTTTCGGAACTCCAGCAAAATGACCGCGCATTTGCTATAATATGGATAGATGAAACGCTTCATATCCATTCTGGCGCTCGCGGCATTGCCGCTGTACGCAAACGAGCCGCAGACCGAATCGGTCCGCGGCACCGTCCTATACTGGCAGGCGTGGCAGTTCTTCCTGCTGAAGACCGAGGACCGCGTAGTCCGCGTGCAGACAAAGCAAGGCGCGCCGGAGCTTTCGCCAGGCGACTTAGTGGAGGCGCGCGGCGTGCCGGCGAGGCGCAACGGACGCATCACAGTCGAAGCGGCGAGATACGAGAAGAAAGGCGAGAACGGCGTCGTCCCGGAGACGCAGTCCATCGGACCGAAAGACCTTCCGCGCGTCTTCGACGAGGGGAAGACTTCCGACCTCTACGGAATGCCCGTACACCTGAAGGCGCGCGTCCTTAACGTCATCCCGAGGGACTGGGCGTTCACGGACTTCGACATCGACTGCGAAGGCACCATGATGTCCGCAAGCCTTCAGGGATACGCAAGCAAGGAACTCTCGGAGAAGCTGTCCCTGCGCCCGAACGTCGAGCTTGAGGGATTCCTCATAACCCTGGACATCGACCTGCCCGATGGCGAAGTGCCGAAAATCGACATCAGGCTGCCAGACGAGAACGCAATAACCATAATCCCCGATGCGGCGTTCAAGCGCAGGTTTGTCGCCTACAAGGCGTCAAAGGCCGCAAGATACGCCCCGTGGCTGCTTCTCGTCGTCGTAGCCGCACTTTCGTTCAAGCTCTACAGGGCGCACCAGACGAAAAGCCGGCTGCAGGCCGTCATCGCCGAGCGCCGCAGGATGGCGGCGGACCTGCACGACTCGATCGAGCAGCACCTCGCGGGCGCAAGGCTCTACCTCGACAGCATGCTGCCCGAGGCCGGATCGCCGGCTCCGGAAGAGCTGAAGCCCATCGAACTTGCACGCGACATCCTCGTCACCGCAAAGCGCGAAATTCGCGAGACGATCTGGAACCTGAGAATCGACGAACTAACGCAGAAGCGCCCGAAGGACGTGCTGATGTCGCTTGTGCAGAAACTCGCATCCACCACCGCCGTTCGCGTAGAGGCCATCCTAAAGGGACTTCCGGAGACCCTGCCAGAGGCGCTCTTCTCGGACATACTATACGTAGTGCAGGAGTCCGTCACGAACGCAATCAAGCACGGCAAGGCCACGCGCATCCTGATCGCAAGCGACGCAAGAGGGCCGAAGAAGTTCGAGCTCAGGATCGTGAACAACGGAGCTCCCTTCGACACGCAGCACGCGCTCGGTCCGGAAGCGGGGCACTTCGGGCTTTCCGGAATGCGGGAACGCGCGCGCAGAAGCGGCTTCACCGTCTCTTTTGCGTCCAAGCGGCACACAACATCCGTTAGGCTGGAGATCAAGACATGACGAAAGTAGCAGTAGTTGACGACCACAGCGTAGTCCTCGCAGGCCTCAAGTTCGTCCTCTCGCGCGCCGAGGGCATGGAGGTCGTAGCGACGGCTGAAAGCGCGGAGGGCATTCTCGGCTTCTACGAAAAAACCAAGCCGGACGTCCTTCTGCTCGACATCAGGATGCCGTCCGTCAGCGGACTCGACGCGCTTGAGACACTGCGAAAGGCTCATCCCGACGCAAAGGTCGCCATGCTCACGACCAGCGAGCTGGAGGAGGATATCTTCCGCGCGCTGAAGCTCGGCGCGAACGGCTACATCCCGAAAGACTCGCGTCCGGCCGAGATTGCGAAGGCCGTCAGGGAAATCGCCTCGGGCGGGAGATACATACCCGAAGACATCCAGAGGATATTCGACATGCGGCAGGGCGTCAAGAGCCTTTCCGCGCGCGAGATTTCCATCATCCAGCTCGCCGCCAAGGGGTTCTCGAGCCCCGAGGTGGCCGAGATGCTCGGGATCAGCGTCAATTCCGTCAAGACGCACTTCCGCCACATATTCGAGAAGATGGACGTAAGCGACCGCACGGAAGCGGTCACTCTCGCCATCTCGCGCGGCATCATCGAGAACTAGCCGCCACGCGATTAGGTTTGAACGAAACCGCCGCGCCGCCGCCGGGCGCCGCGCGGAGGCGCAGGGTGTCGGCAGACGACACTGTGCGCTTCTCGATGACGTAGTTGCCCGCCGTCTCTGTGCGGTACACCGCGTCCGGCGCGTCGGCGTAGATCGTCGCCTCGTAGGCCTTTCCGGGCGTCAGGAAGTCGAGCCTGATTTCCGCCGCGTGCGCATTCTCGTCCGTCTTCATCCCGAGGTACCACTCGTCTTTGCCCTTCGCCCTGCGGACGATCGTCAGGTAGTCGCCGATCTCCGCCTCGAGGTAGCGCGACTCATTCCAGTCGCACGGAACGTCCTTGATGAACTGCAGGGCGTCGAGCCGCTTCTCGTAGCTCTCCGGGACGTCCGCCGCCATCTGCAGCGGAGAGAACATCGTGACATAGAGCGCGAGCTGCCCCGCGAGCGTCGAGGAGATGCGCTGCTTCTTCCAGGAGCATATCTTCGAAAGGTCCGTCTCGAAGATGCCGGGCGTGTAGTCCATCGGGCCTCCCACAAGCCTCGTGAACGGAAGTATCGTCGTGTGGTCGGCGTTGTTACCTCCGAACGACTCGTACTCCGTCCCGCGTGCGGCCTCGTTGCCGATGAGGTTCGGCCACGTGCGGCAGAGTCCGGTCGGACGCACCGCCTCGTGCTGGTTCACCATGATCTTCCTCTTCGCGGCCTCCTTGATGCAGTAGAGGTAGTGGTTGTTGCTCCACTGCGAGTAGTGCGTCTCGCCGTGCGGGAGGATGTTGCCGACGTATCCGGCCTTCACAGAGTCGTAGCCGAGACGGTTCATGAGCGCATACGCCTCGTCGAGATGGCGCTCGTAGTTGCGCGTCGAGGCGCTCGTCTCGTGGTACATCATCAGCTTCACGCCCTTCTCGTGCGCGTACTTGTTGAGTCCCTCGAGGTCGAAGTCGGGATACGGCGTCACGAAGTCGAAGACCGCGTCCTTCTCCTTGCCGAACCAGTCCTCGAATCCGGTGTCCCATCCCTCGATGAGGACCTCGTCGAATCCGTGCTCCGCCGCGAAGTCGATGTGGCGCATGACGTTCGTCGTGTTCGCCGCGTGCATCGACGGATCGGGCATGTACGCCCAGTTCTTCGCGCCCGTTATCATCGTCCACCACACGCCGATGTACTTTACCGGATGTATCCAGCTCGTGTCCTCGATGGCGCACGGCTCGTTGAGGTTGAGCGTGATGCGCGAGGAGAGGATGTCCGCGCCCCTATCGCCGACGATAAGCGTGCGCCACGGAGACTTGCACGGCGTCTGCATCCATCCCTTCGCGCCTGTCGCGTCCGGCGTGAGCGAAGACTCAAATGCCATTCCCCGTTCCCCATTCCCCGTTACCCGCAAATGCATCGTAGAGTAGTCGACGCACGCCGCCTCGTGGATGTTTACGAGGAGTCCGTCGTCGTACTTGAGCATCAGCGCGGTCTGCACCGCCGGGAAGTCGGTGAGCGTGGACGAAAGGTTCGCGTCCGGCGCGGCCTTGAAGAGGCCCGGTATCTCGCTGACGCGCGACTTCGTGTAGCGGTACTCCTGCGTCTCGTAGTCCGCCGGAATCCACCACGCCGTGGCGTCGCACGGAATGTTGAAGCGCGTTCGCTCCTCGACGATTGTGAAGTGGGTGAGCGGCTGGGTCTTTCCCTCGGGCGCGATGTTCTCGCCCGGGACGAGACGCGCGACGGAATTGTCGTCATCCGCGGGGAATTCGTAGCGGAATCCCATTCCGTCGTCGAACACGCGAAAGCGCAGGTCCATGCGGCGTCCGGTGCCCTTCTGCACGAGCTTGACGAGCATCTCCTCGTGGCGGTCGCGTATCTCGCTCTCCTCGCCCCACACGGGCCTCCATGTCTCGTCCGCGCTCGCGCACTCCACTCCCGAGAGGACGAATCCCGTCCTCAGCTCCCCGGGCTTGCGTCCCTCGAAGGCGTCCTTGCCGAGCGCCTTGATGTCGAAACCGAGCGTGGACGGCTCGACGACTTTTTTGCCGCGGTAGGCGAACGAATACGTCGGCTCGCCCTTTTCGCCGAGCGCAAAGGTGAGCGCGTTCTTCCCGTCGGGGGATGCGCAGGTCAGGGGCTCCGCAAGCGCGGCGACGCACACGGCAGCCACCGCGAGGGAAAGTGCAAATTTAGTTTTCATGCCCCCATTGTAGCAAAACCGCAGTTTCCCCCGCCATCACCCAACGGAATGATACGGCGGCGCGGCAAAATGCCGCGCCGCCAATTATTCTATACGCCGCTGTCGCCGAAAATATTCATTTCTTCGCCCGAATGATCGTGAGCGAGGAGGCGGGAAGATTCGTCTTGAACTCGCGTCCACCGGCGAAGACAACAGACTTAGCCTCGGGCCTGCAGCGTTCTGGATTCTCCATGTCGTTGACGACCTTGGGATCGCCTGTCAGCGTCTCGACCTTGATTTTCCCGGCGGGAAGCTTCGCGCCGAAGTCGATGACGAGATCAATCGGACGGTCCGCCGCGAGGTTGACGCACTTCACGACGTACTCGCCAGTCGCCTTGTCGAATCCGCAGACCTGATGGAAGTCGGCAACTTCGCCGGACTGCGCGGACGGGATGTACACGCTCGGAAGGTTGTTGCCGAACATCTTCTGCACGTGGTAGTTGGGCGTCGTGAACGCGCGAAGGTTGTCGAACCAGATGAGGTCGGGCTTCCACTGCTCGCAGCCGATCTTGCCGAAGAGCGGCGCGTAGCTGGACATCTCGACGACGTCGCAGTTGCGCTCGAAGCCCATCATGCACACCGCCTCGCAGAGCGCGGAGAATAGGCTGTTCGCCTTGTCCTCGACGTGGCACGCGTATTCGCCGGCGTACACCTTCGGCTTCGATCGGTCGTATCCGTCGAACTGGTGCGCAAGCCCCATCATCCATCCGGGGTTCGCGTAGAAATGCTCGTCGACCATGTCGGCGGTCTTGCAGGTGAGAGTCTTCCATGCGAGGTCGTGGTCTCCGCCGATCGGCGACGCGCCGGCCGTAGAGACGAGCTTTATCTCTGGATGCTTCTCGCGCACGATCTTTGCGATCGCGAGGTAGCGGTCGAGGAAGTCCTGCCCCCAGTTCTCGTTTCCAACGCCGACCATCTTGAGGTTGAACGGCTTCGGGTGGCCCATCTCGGCGCGGAGCGCACCCCACTTGTTCTTCTTGGGGTCGGCGTTCGCGAAGTCGACAAGGTCGCAGATGCTCTGCGCAAAGTAGTCCATCGAATCGAGCGGCGCGAGCTTGGGTCCGCGGAACTGGCACGTGATGCCCGCGAGGCAGATGGGGAGCGGCTCCGCGCCGATGTCCTCGGCGAGACAGAAGTACTCGTAGTAGCCGAGTCCGAACGACTGCCAGTAGCCCCATGTGTTCCAGATCGTCTCGCGGCGCTCAAGCGCGCCGACCGTGCGCTTCCAATCGAACCAGCGCTCGAAGCAGTCGCCTTCCGCGACGCATCCGCCCGGGAAGCGTAGCACGCCCGGCTTCAGGTCCTTGAGAAGCTGGACGAGGTCCTTGCGCAGTCCGTTCCTGCGTCCGTTGAACGTCTCCTGCGGAAAGAGCGAAACCTGCTCGAGCTCGACTATTCCGGGAGCGTCCATAAGGACAGAGAATGTTCCGTTCCTGACGGTCTTCTGCGGCGCGAACACGAAGGAGTGCCTGCGCCACTCCGGCTCCACGGGGTCGAGCGCACCAGACTTCGGCGCGACGGACATCTTGCCGTTCGCGAGCTTTGCCTCGCAGACGACCTCCTGTCCGTCCTCAAGCACAAAGCGGAGTCCACCGGCATACCCTTCGAGCCCCCGTGCGTAGAACGTGAGGTCGTACTTCTTGCCGGCCTCGACGCTTACGCCGTGGAAGCCCTTGTTCCTGACGCCGCATCCCGTGCCGGGTCCGAAGCACTCCATGCGCAGATGGCGCGCGGTGTTGGGGTGAAGCGGCGCGTTCTCCTGCACCGTGATGCGCGCCATCGCGCCGCCGCGGTAGTCGGCCTCCCAACCCTCGAGGTCCTTCGTCTTCCAGTCGAAGCCGCGGTTCGCCAGCAGCTCAGGGTATATGCCTCCGTCGGCGGCATAGTTGATGTCCTCGAAGAAGATGCCGTACATTGTCTTCGGCATATCCATGCCCTTTGCGTCGGGCGAGATGGAGATTCTCGCGCCGTCCGCAAGGGACGCACACGAGGCGGCGACCACCGCGGCGGAAACGACAAGCGTATTTTTGATTTTCATGCGATCATTATACGCAATTCCCCGCCGCTTCATCAATAGTCCATTCGGGTGACGGCGAAGTTCCGTCGCGGACGGAGCGCGCCGCGCGTCGCTCACAGCAACTCGCGGGCAAGGCGCAGGCAGTTCTCGGGCGTGAAGCCAAACTCATCCGCCAGCCGGGCGTAGGGACCCGACGCGCCGAAATGCTCGAGCGACAGATACCGCGTCGTCGCGGGCGCGACGGCGAACTCCATGAGCCCCTTCGCGACCCCCGCCTCGGCGAGGACGCGGCGCGTCATCGCCGCCGGAACCACGGACGCGCGATAGGCCGCGTCCTGGCGCGCGAAGAGCTCGACGCACGGAAGCGACACGACGCGCACGCCGCGGCCCTCCGCGGCAAGC
>CACZHC010000033.1 GCA_902780865.1 uncultured bacterium | reverse complement strand
TACCCGTTCCCATTCCGAACACGGAAGTCAAGGGCTCCATCGCCGAGGGTAGTGCGTCTCCCGGACGTGCGAGAGTAGGACGTCGCCAGCTTTTTTTGTCTTCAGGGTCAGACCCCTCTGACACAGTGGCAGTGACACAGTAGCTGCCGCCCAGGTTGGAAAGGTCCGACCCTGCGGACGCGACGGACTACTGTGTCACTGCCACTGTGTCAGAGGGGTCTGACCCTAAATTTTTTCGAAACAGGAGAGGTCGAAAATGAATGCCAAAGCGAAATTGCCTGCGGTGCTAGCGGGCGCAGTGCTTTCGGCGGCGTGCGGCGCCGCACCGGCGCATTTCAGCATCCAGACGGATTCCGCCAACGGATGCTACGCTGTCGGCGCCACGGCTACGGTCGAGGTCGTTGTTAAGGAAGTCGGCGGAAAGCCGAAGGGCCCGGTGGAGGCCTGGGTGGACGACGGCTGGACGAACGTCGTGTGGCGACGCTCGGTCGACATGTCCAGTGAACCGTCGTTCAAGTTTACGCTTGCGCGCGCGACGCCTGGCACGCTGCGGATCCACCTGCGCGGGGAGGGCATGCGCGAGAAGTTGGACCGTGTAGTTTTCGGCGTTGACGAAATCCGTCCGCTCACCCCGTTCCCGGACGACTTCGAGTTGTACTGGCAGGGCGAGCGGGCCAGGCTTGAGAGCGAGGTGCCGGCCGCAATTGAGAAGGTGCCTGCCCCTGACCTCGACACGCCCGGTCGCGTCGCCTTTCGCGTGAGCGCCGCAACGTTCGGCGGCGGACGAGTCTATGGAATAATGTCCGTGCCGAAGGGCGACGGGCCGTTCCCCGTGTGCGTGACTGTGCCTGGGGCGGGCGCCGGTCTGATTGCGCCGTCGCATCGGCGCGAGGGCTGGATATCGCTCACGATCAACATCCACGGTTTTCCGTCAGGCAAGACGAATGAAGAGCAGAAGAAGCGCTTCGAGGCCTGGCGGGACGCGCTTGTGCGTGAGAGCGGCGAGGCCACGTACCAGCGGTTCGGCTTCGCCGCCGGACGCGACAAGCCCATCTACCACAACTCAATCCTCGGCATGGCGCGCATTCTCGACTGGCTGGCGAAGGAACCCTATGCGGACGCCGCTCGCTTCGTCTACCTCGGCGGCAGCCAGGGAGGAGGCTACGGGCTCTACCTCACGTCGCTCTGGGGCCGCTTTGCGAAGTCGCTCGTCTTCTATCCCAACATGTGCGACATGCTGGCATACCGCGAAGGGCGCGTGCCCGGTAGCGAGCACATCCTCGACCAGACGCCGGAGCACCGTCCGGCCGCCGAGCAGACGGCTCCATACTACGACGCATGCAATTTCGCGCGCCTCATCCGCACTCCTATCCGCATGATCCACGGCCTTGCGGACGACAACTGCAACACGGAAGGCGGAATCGCCGCGTTCAATGCGCTTGCGTCCAAGGACAAGTCGCTCCTGCTCCTTCCTGGAGTCGGCCACACCTGGCAGAAGGACACCGACTTCGAACGCTGGCTTTTCTCGCCTCGGTGATCCTCCTACGACTCGCCGACCCTGTCTGCTCCCTTTTACTCCCCGGTATGCTTCTTCCGGTAGGTGATCGGCGGCATGCCGGTCTGCTGCCTGAAGAAGCGCGAGAAGTACCATGTCGAGTTGAAACCGAGCGTACTGCCGATTTCCGAGACCGGCATGTCGCTCGACCTAAGCAGGTTTTTCGCCCTCGTTAGCCGTACGGCGAGCTGGTACTGGAGAGGGGAGAAGCCAGTCTCCTTCTTGAAGAGATACCTGAACGAGCGGTAGTCGATGCCGAGCGACTCGGCGAGCGACGCGAAGTCGACTATTCCTGCCGAGTTTTCGGCGATGAACGTCTGGGCGCGTCTAACGAGGTCGGCGTTAGCCGTCTGCTCCTTGTTCGAAGGGCAGTCCTCGATTATCGCGGCTACGAGCATCGGGATCCTCGCGGCGGCTGAAAACACTGCGGTCTGGCCGTTGTCGAGGATATACGACACTGTGCCCGCGAAGAGCTGGTGCAGTCGACGCGCTTCTTCGATGTCGCGCACTTCGCCGTCCGGGCCAAATCCCGCTCCGCCGAGAATCCGCGCGGCGAGTTCGCCGCCGAATCCGATCCACAGCGTCGTCCACCCCGTCTTCGGGTTCGGGCGGTAGCGGTGCCAGCATCCAGGCGGCAGCACGATCAGCGAACCCTTGCGGACGCGGGACCGGCGGCTCTTGAATTCCACCGTGCCCTCGCCGTCGCATATGAGGATGATCTGCCATTCCCGCAGGATGCGCCCGACTTTCCACGAGAAGAAGTATTGGTCGGGATGCGCGTGCGAGGGGAACACGGCGTTTGGTTCCGATCTGCCGTGCCCGGCGCATGTTATGTACAGTCCCCATGAGGACTGTGCTGCGCTTATCGGGAAATACTTGTATCTGCTTTGCATGGGAGAATGATACCAATATTTGTCAAAAAGTGCAAGTGTGTCAAAAATAAGCATTGTACTTTTCGACGGGTTCGTGGTAAAATGCTCTCGACAATAGCCGAAGGAGTAAACACAACACGGAAGGATTGTAAAGCTATGTGCAAGGAAGCAACTTCGATGGTCTTGGCAGTTTGCTGTGCGGTTGTGCTCGCAGAGCCGCCGCGCGTAAAGAGGAGAAAGCCGCTTACCGCAAACGTCGGCGTCGTGTCCGTAGGTCTCGACACCTACTGGAAGCAGTGCCCTGGTCTCTACGACGACATGCTCAAGAAGGCGAACGTTTTCGAGAAGCGCGTAGAGTCGCACGACGTCAACGTCACTTCGTTCGGCATTTCCGACAATCCCGAGAAGGCCGCGTCGCTCATTCCTGCGATGAAGTCGGCCGACCTCGACCTCCTCTTCGTCGACATGGTGACCTATGCGACGAGCTCCACCTTCGCACCTTTCGTGCGCGAGCTTAAGTGCCCGATCGTCCTTGTCGCTCTCCAGCCCGACTCGCGCCTCGACTACGAGCACGCCACAATCTACAAGCAGCTCCTGAACGACGACCTCTGCTCCGTTCCCGAGTTCACGGGCGTCGCCATACGCTATGAGCGTCCGGTCGCGGACGTAGTCATCGGGAAGCTCGACGGCGACGCGAAGGCCGAAGAGGAGATTCGCCAGTGGTGCGCCGTCGCGCATGTGCTGCACGACCTCAGGCGCGCGCGCATCGGGCTCATGGGCCACGTTCTCGAGGCGATGTACGACATGCAGGTCGACCCGACTGCCGTTTCGCGCACGTTCGGCTGCCACGTCGCCCTGTGCGAGCCAGACGAAATCATGCCTTTCTACCGCGAGCCAGTCGCGGCGGACGTCGAGGCGATGAAAAAGCGCATCCTCGACTTCTTCGACACCCCAGATCCCGTTTCCGACCCTTGGACCGAGAAGCTGACGGCCAAGGACCTCGACGTCGCGGCAAAGGCCGCTTGCGCGCTCGAGAAGTTCATCGAGAAGCGCAACCTCGACGGCTTTGCCTACTACTACGAGGGCGAGGCAGGCTCCCCGACGCGCGAGCTCGTCACCAACTTCATCGTCGGCAACTCGCTTCTCACCTCGGCCGGCTTCCCGATGTGCGGCGAGTTCGACCTCAAGAACTGCGTCGCGATGATGATCTTCGACCGACTCAACATCGGCGGCAGCTTCGCGGAGTTCCACCCGATAGACTTCGAGCGCGACACGGTGCTCGTCGGGCACGACGGCCCCCACCATCTCAACATCGCCTCGAAGAAACCCGTCCTCCGCTCGCTCAAGAAGTACCACGGCAAGCCCGGAAGCGGCGCGGGCGTCGAGTTCAACATCAAGGAAGGGCCGATCACCATGATGTCCCTCGGGCTCAAGGCGGACGGCTCGTTCAAGTTCATCGTCGCCGAGGGTGAGTCGCTCGCAGGCCCCATCCCCCCGACAGGCAACACGAACACCCACGGCAAGTTCCCGCCGGACGTCCGCACGTTCCTCAGGAACTGGTCGATGGAAGGCCCGACCCACCACTTCGCGCTCGGCGTCGGCCACCATGCGGCTGAACTGAAGAAGCTCGGCCGCGCCCTTGGCATCGAGACGGTCGTGGTTACGGAGGGCAAATGATGTTGCTCGCCTCGGCGTTCCTGTCGCTTTGGTCGGCGTTCGCGACGCCGCCTGCCGAGTCTCGCCCCTGGTGCTACTGGTGGTGGGTCAACGGGCATGCCGACCGCGAGACGATCACCGCCGACCTCGAGTCGATGAAGCGCCTCGGCTTCGGCGGCATCCTCATGATCGACTCGCGCGGCTACTGGGAGAACGACGAGCATGTCGTCAATCCCAAGGCCGAGCTTGTCTGGGGCACCGAAGGGTGGTACGATCTTGTCGAGTTTTCCATCCGCGAGTGCGCACGTCTCGGACTTGAGTTCACGATGAACGCCTCCGCGAGCGGCGGCACGCTCAACGGCTTCGTCGACGGCAAGGAGTACGAGACCGACGTCATGAACCGCGACGAAGTGGTCGCGCACCTCGATCGCGCCGTAGGGCCGCTTCTCAAGCGCGTTCCCGAGCTTGTCGGCACGACCTTCACGCACATCTACTCCGTCAGCTACGAGGGAAGCGTCAAGACCGGCGGGAGCTGGAGCGCGATCAAGGACACTTTTTACGCGACGATGAAGGACTGGGCCCACAGTCATGGGCTCAAGGTCTTTTCCGAATCTGGCGGGCCGTGGGCGTTCGGCGCGAAGGCGGCGAAGCTCGACTGCGACCAGCTCGACCTTCTCGCGCACAACGATTTCCCGCAAGGCGAATTCTGGGTGCTCGACGACTGCCTCGAGGGGCCGTTCGCGCGGCATGCGAACAGGGGCGGCCGCTTCTACCAGCGTGCGGCAGTCCTTTCCGCTCGGCGCGAAGGCCGGAGCATCGTCTCCCTGGAGGCGTTCACCCACATGCTCCGCCACTGGTCCGTTGAACCGTCGACGCTTAAGCCGCTTGCCGACATTGCGTTCGTCGACGGCGCGAACCGCCTCGTCTGGCACACGTACTCGTGCTCTCCGAAGAAGTTCGGCGTTCCTGGTGCGGAGTACTTCGCAGGGACCCACATCAACGGCAACGTCACGTGGCACGATGACGCCGTCGCGTTCATCAACTACCTCTGGCGCTGCCAGGCGCTATTGCAGCGCGGCGAATACGTCGACGATGGAGAATTCGTCAACGTCTCGACCAACTACCACGGGTGGGGTCGTTACCGCAAGGACGACAAGGCGCAGTTCACTACGACCCACCGCCGCGATGGAGACGCAGACTGGTTCTTCGTCGTCGGGGAGGGGAAGGGCGATGTCGTCCTCAACGCGTCGTGCGAAGGGTGCGCAGTTGAGATCTGGGATCCTGTCACGACGACGCGCAAGGTGGCGGCGGCAGAAGCCCTGCAGGGCGGCAAGACGCGCGTAGAACTCGACCTGCCCGTCGGCGGTAGCGCGTTTGTCGTGTTTGCGCCGAGAGATCTTCAGACAGGATTGAAAGAAGTTGGAGAAAAGAGTTGGAGTTCGAGAAAGGAACATTCCGATCTCCAACTCCAACTTAAAACTCCAACTTGCATAACCATGCATCCCGTCACAAACGCCTGGAACGTTTCGTTCGCGTACCACCGCGGCATATCCGCCGCGCCGCCGGCGCCTGTCACGATGGAGACGCTGCGCGACTGGACGAGCTTCGGCGAGGACGGCAAGGCGGCGAGCACGGAGCTTCGCTACTTCTCCGGCGCCGCCACATACAGAACCGTCCTGTCAGTCCGTCAATCAGACAGTCAAACAATCAAGCAATCAAACAATGCAATCCTTTCCCTCGGCGAACTTCCTACGGGACTCGCGCACGTCTTCGTGAACGGGAAGGACTGCGGCGTCGTGTGGTGTGCGCCGTGGGAGGCAGACGTCACTTCCGCGCTGCGCGAGGGCGAAAACGAGATCGAGATTCGCTACACGAACAACTGGTACAACCGACTCGTCGGCGACTGCTTCCTCCCGGCGGAAAATCGGGTCACGCGCTCGACCGTGCACTACTGGAACGTTCCGCGCCGCAAGCCGAAAGACCAGAGCCGCTGGCCGCTCCTGCCGACGATCCATTCCGGTCCTTCGGTTTCCGACAAGCTCCAGCCGTCCGGACTTCTCGGCCCCGTCAGTCTCGTGTTCCGCGGCAAATGCGCCGCGCCAGCGACGCCGTGGGTGACGGAAGAGGAGCGCGCGCTCGTGATGCCGATGAAGGTACAGAGAATCGAGCGGACTCCCGTCGAGCAGAATCCCATCCGGTTCTGGACTAACGAAACCGGCTTCGTCGAAATCAACTACGACGAGTCGAAGGCGGGAGTGCTTGGCAAGGACTACGAGATTCCCGACCCGCTCGTCTTCTCCGACGGACGCAAAGTCGCGAGCGCGGCGGACTGGGCGGAGCGCCGCAAGGAAATCCTCGGCGTTTTCGAGCGCGAGGTGTACGGCCGCATGCCGCCTAAGCCCGACGCGATGGTATTCGAGCTCGTCTCGGAGAAGATCACGGAAGACCGCTTTGCGACGGAACGGCGCTACCGCCAGTGGTTCCGCGCGGACAAGTCTGGGCCGTGCGTTGACTGGATCGTGTTCGTCCCGCGCCACGCGAAGAAGCCGTGCCCCGTGATCCTCCATCTCAACTACAAGGGCAACGATCTTGTCGCATCCGGCCGCACGAACCACTTCGTGCTTCCGCTCGGCGAGTTCGCCGCGAGAGGGTACGTCTTCATGTCCGCGAACTACAAGCAGATGTCGTCCGACGGCCCCGGCAGGCCGGGCGAGCCGCTTGACGGGCTCTTCGCGCTCTGGGGCGCGAGAGATCCGAAGCGGACGGACAACACCGGCGCGATCATGGCCTGGGCGTGGGGGCTTTGCCGCGGGCTCGACCTCGCGGAGGGCGTCGAAGAGATCGACGCGGCGCGCAGCGTCGTCGTGGGGTCTTCGCGTCTCGGAAAGGCCGCGCTCCTCGCGGCGGCGTTCGACGAGCGCTTCGCCGGGTGCGTTGCAAACCAAACTGGGGCCGTCGGAGTGCAGCTCATGAAGCGCGACTACGGCGAGTGCATCGCGGCGCAGCGCATCATGTTCCCGTGGTGGTATTGCGCGGGGCTCTGGAAGTGGGCGGGGCGCGAGCGCGAGATGCCGTTCGACCAGCACATGCTGCTCGCGTGCGTCGCGCCGCGCGCGCTGCTGCTCGAATGCTACGACAAGAAGTGGTTCGACCCGCGCGGGGAGTGGCTCGCCGCGCAGGCCGCGGCGCCGGTGTGGCGCGCGCTGGGAGCGGACGTCGCGTTTGACGGCGTCCAACCGGAGCCGTATGACGATGTTGCGGCGGTTCCTCCGTTCGGCTACGTGCGTCGGACTGAAGAGCACGGGCTTTCGCCCTACGACTGGAAATGGGCTCTCGACTTTGCGGACAGGACATTTTCCAAACAAAAAACGAAAGGAGCGAAGAAGTGACAGGTAGACGTGATTTTCTGATCGGCTCGCTTGCGGCGGCCGGGATTGCCGGCTGCACAGGACTTGCTGGCGGCAAGGGCGGGAAGGGGCGCGTCCTCTTCGGCGCGTGCCGCTCGTCCGTCGAGGACGTGACTATCATGCGCGATCTCGGCTATGATTTCTGGGAGTGGGGCGCAGGCCCTGCGTTTGGCCCGGACAAGGACGAGGCGTGGTGGCGGAACCAGAAGGAGGAGATCGCAAAGCGCCCGCTTCCCCTGAGAAGCAGCAACGGTCTTCTCCAGTGGAGCCACCGCATCACCGGTCCCAAGGCCGATCCCGGACCCGCCCTCGACTACGCCGAGATTGCGCTTCGCCGTGCGGACGAGGTCGGCGTGAAGACGGTTGTGTTCGGTTCCGGCGGCGCCAGGAACGTGCCGGGCGACTTCACGGCTTCCAAGGCGGAGGATCGTCCTGACCTCGAGGAGGGTGCGCGCCAATACGCCGAGTTCTGCCGCGCGCTCGTGAAGCGCGTCGAGGACCTCAAGACGACGCAGCTCGTGATAGAGCCGCTGCGCCCGAAGGAATCAAACATAATAAACTATGTGTTCCAGGGGCTCGCCATCTGCCGCGAGGTGAACTCTCCGCGCCTTGCGCAGCTCGCCGACATCTTCCACATGCAGATGGGCGGCGACGACCCGGAGGCGATCGTGAAGGCGGGGCCGCTCCTGAAGCACGTACACGTTGCCGAATACGGCTCACGCCTCTTCCCCGGGCACGACCCCGCGCTCGTCGAAAGGATGAGGCCGTTTTTCGATGCGCTTCGCCGCGTCGGCTATTCGGGCGGCATCAGCTGCGAGTGCGGCTGGGGCGACGCAAAGGATTTCGCAAAGAACGCAAAAACCGCAATTGAAACAATGAAAGGACTCATCTGATGGAAAAGATAGATCGTCGTGAATTCTGCAAGGGAGCCGCTGGCCTCGCCGGCATCATCGCCGCCGGGTACGGCCCCTCGCTCTACGCCGCAGGCGCGAACAACAAGATCCGCGTCGCGTGCGTCGGCTACTCCGACCGCTTCCGCGGGTCGCTGCTGCCGTGCTTCCTGCACCACAACAAGGAGCTTAACTTCGAGATGGTCGCAGTCGCGGACCTCTGGAAGAAGCGCCTCTACGAGCACGCGAAACCCGAGATGGAGGCGAAGCTTGGCCACGATGTCGAGGCGTTCGGAAGTGACATCGCGCTCTACGAGGCTAAGGACCGCCTTGGGCTCGACGCCGTCATCATCTCCACCGCCGACTTCCAGCACGCACAGCACGCGGTGCACGCGATCGAGGCGGGCTGCGATGCATACTGCGAGAAGCCGATCGCCGAGGACATGTACTCAGCGAACATGCTCTTGGACGCCGTCAACGCCAAGCGCGCGAACGGCGCTATGAAGCCGGGCGCCATCCTCCAGATCGGCTCGCAGCGCCGCTCTGGCAAGAAGTACATGGCCGCGAAGGACTACATCAATACCGGCAAGTTCGGCGACATCAGCTACGTGCACCTCACGTGGAACGTCAACCAGCCCAAGCGCTGGCGCCGTGACGAAAAGCTCATCGCCTCGCTCAAGGAGGAGGACGTCGACTGGAACATGTGGCTCCTCGACCGCGACCCGAAGGAGTATCCGTTCGATCCGCGCAAGTACCTCGAGTTCCGCCTCTTCTGGCCGTTCTCGTCGGGCGTCACCGGTCAGTGGATGTGCCACCAGATCGACACTGTCGCCTGGTTCCTCGGGCAGCCGTATCCGAAGACGGCTGTCTCGTCGGGCGGTCTCTACCAGTGGGTCGACGGGCGCCAGAGCTACGACACGTTCACGACTCTTCTCGAGTACGGCGAGTCTGGCGTGAAGGGGAAGGGCTTCCAGGTCATGTTCCAGTCGCACCAGACGAACTGCGCCGGCGGCTCAATGCCGAACCGCGAGTCCGCGGTCGAGAAGTACTTCGGCCCGAACGGCTGCATCGATCTCGGCAAGGGCTGCGTCACGAACGAGGGCGTGGAAGGCGTCGAGCCGAAGAGCGAGCCCCTGCCCGCGCCGCAGGAGCAGGTCGTCGTCTCCGCCAACACCGGTGGCGATCCGCTCACATCCGCGCACATGCGCAACTGGATGGAGTGCGTCCGCGCCCGCAAGGATCCGCACGCGCCCGTCGAGGCCGGCTACAGCCACGCCATCGCGCTCATCATGTCGAACGCCGCGCTTCGCACGGGCATGCGCGCCACGTTCGACGAGAAGACCCGCCAGGTCCTCGCGGGCGGCAAGCCGTGGGTCGGCTACAAGTCGACTGCCGGCGGGAACTGGTTCTCGAACCTGTTCTGATCTCGGCCAATCCGCATGCCGGACGGCGTTCCTCGTCCGGCATGCGGCTTCGTGCAATGCCCTACACTTTCGTGTATTGTCTTTTACGGCACGATATTGTACAATCACAAGGACCGTAGGTAGGTCGCGATAATTTCAACGGAGGCATGTATGAAAAAAAGTACTGTGAAGTCGATTGCATTCGCCGTTGCGGTGTGCATATCTGCCCTCTCATGGAACGTGCGCGGCGCTGAAATCGCAACCGCATCCGATTTCGTGGCTGCAATGTCGCAGGACTCGGCAGGAAGCCATGCTCTGACTGCTGACATCGACCTCGCGGATTCGGCTTATACTACCGTCCCGAATTTTACAGGAACTCTCGACGGTCAGGGACATGCAATCACCGGACTTGGTGCGCAGTCGCTCTTTGTGACAAACGCCGGGCATGTTGCAAATCTGACGATAGACGGCGCTGTATCTGGAGTAAATACGGAATGGAAGGCTGATTCCACGGCCGGTATTTTCTGCGTTGTCTGCGATGGCGGGGACTTTGTCGGCTGCAAGGTCGCGGGCTATACATTACGTGTCAGCACTGCGGGGTACGGGGGGCTTTTTGCCGGAATCGCTTACGAGGGATCCGTCTTCTCCTCCTGCTCGACTGATGTCGGCTGCGTGGTAAGATCGGCTACGGCGAACGCCACAGTCGGCTGTTTTGTCGGATATATTACTTGCAATGTTGCGGAAGGGACGATCGCGGGTTTCACGGATTGTACCAACAATGCCACAATCCTCGTCACGTCCGGCGACTATTCCGCGCGTGGCAAAGGTGGATTTGTCGGCAAGATTGATAACGTGGTCTCGACTTCGATTCCGGAAGTGGCGTTCGTCCGGTGTGTCAATGCGGGGACGATGTCGCAATCGGCAAAATTATCGCGACTTGGCGGGTTCGTCGGAACCGTTGGCGGAAACGGAGAAAAGCAACAGGACGGCATCATTCGGTTCGTTGATTGCACCAACGAATCGGACATCACGGCGTCGAATTCGCAAAGTTCCTGTGCTGCTGGCTTCGTTGCGCACGCGAGCTCCATCTCCCTCGAGTTCTCTGGTTGTGTAAACCGGGGCAACATTCTCTGCGCCGCGACGGCTGGCGGTTTTGTCGGCGAAATCTCCGAATACGGGAAGAGCGTCGGGAACGGAAGTATTCTCTTTAACTCCGCGAACTACGGAAACGTTACGGGCACAAACAACGTCGGCGGACTGGTCGGCACCGTCAGCTGGAACGCGGGCTACAATCGCGGGCAGCTCCATGTCCGCAACTGCGCCACTTATGGTTCCATCACAACTGGGGAAGAAGGAAATGCGGGGCAAATCATGGCCAAGGCTTCGAGTGGGACAAGTAATGGCGTAATTATTGAATTCACAAATGTCTGGGTGCCGACCTCGAGGCTGTATACGTCGTCCACCAAGGAGCCAGTCGTAACCAGCGTCCAGGCTGCCGATGCCGAAGGGTATGACCAGTCTAAAGCATGCAAGGCGCTTGATGCTGTCGCTGAATCCACCGAAGGTTACGAGCGGTGGATGTTGGGGCGCCTCGGCGATGATCTCATCGCGCCAGAACTTGCCTGTTTTGTGACACAGCCATGGGCTGCAGGTTTTCGCGTCTTTCTTAGGTGATGTCGCACGTCGCCTTATGTAAGTCAATCTATGGAAAGGAGCAGTAAAATGGCGCATCTCGTCAGAACTCTGAAAGCTGGATGTTGGGCTTCGTGTCTTGTCCTTTTCGCCGCGATGCCCGCATGGGCTGACTTTTCATCGTATTGCGATCTCACAGTCGTGGGCTATGACGCGAACCGTGCGACGCTTGCGAACTTTCCAGTCCTTGTGCGGATCAGCAAAACCAGAATCACAGGCTTCTCCTATTCGCAGCTTCAGTCCGACGGCAAGGACTTAGCGTTTACCTCGACCGACGGCGAGACAACCTACCCGCACGAAATCGACACTTGGGATACGGACGGCGAATCGCTCGTGTGGGTCCTTCTCCCGTCTATGAAATACAGTACCACGTTTCGCATGAACTGGGGCGACGACTCAATTACCGCTGCGCCTGCATATACAACGAGCGGTCAGATGTGGGTCGATGCTGGATATGTCGGAGTTTGGCACCTCGGGGAGCAAGATCCTGCTGGATGGACTGTCGGAACGCTGGTAGATGGGGTTATTGGCTATTCCCGTGATTCGTCGGCCAATGCCCTCCACGGCACGAACAACGTGCAGTCTAGCCACATCTCCGATGGCGCCATCGGTGGTGCGCGCAAAGCAACGGCTTCCAGCCGAAGCGGGGCTGGTGTCTGCGTCCCAGGCTGGATTGAATATATGGACACCCATTGGAATGCAAACTTCACGGCTTCCGCCTGGGTTCGACATAACGGTAGCATGTATTACGATACGATTCTTGGATCAAAGTCTGACTTGACAGGGAAGGTAGCCGGTTGGGCATTTGGATTTACGTCTAGTTATTCCCGTTTTGTCGTCTACGGAGGCTCGAATATTAAGAAAGAGATGTCGTCGTTTCCTGGAAGTCAAAGTGGCGGTGGCTGGCAGAAAGTCGATGTCTCCTACGCGAGCTATCGTGATGTCTACACAAATGGAGCTCCCTTTTCTGTTGACGTTTCCGGCGCGAATGGCGCAACGAAGTCGGGACTTTCGCTTGGCATTGGGGCAAATTCCAACGGAACAGGAGGTTGGCTTGGCGATCTTGACGAGGTGAGGGTGTCTTCTTCGATTCGCTCGGAGGACTGGATAGCCGCGGACTACGATACTGTTGGCAACCTCGGATTTCTCTCCTTCGGCACCGTTGTGTCTGACACTGCTTCACTTATCGTATCAGGAGATCCCGAGAATCTCGGCACTTCCGATCCTGCCTACGGTACGATCACCGCCATTGCGGCGGGCGATTCGTTCACTGCGTCTGTTGCCTTGCCTGTTTATGACGAGGAGGCAACTGAACGCTGGATCTGCACGGGGTATACGCACTATGAGATTGTAGACCCAATAACAGGTGTAAAGGCAGTTCGACAAGAGGGCGGTACATCGTCCTTTCCTTATACGCATGTGAAACGGGATGAACTCGTGTGGCATTTCACAAACGAATGGCTTGTCGCGGTCTCTGCGACATCCGGCGGGACGGTTTCCGTTGGAAACGCTTGGGTGAGGAACGCAGAAACCATCACAATCACAGCAACCCCTGAATCTGGTTGTGATTTCTGGGGATGGGTGGGCGATACAGAGGGTATTGCTGACATTTCCGCTATGAGTATTTCTCCGTCAATAACCGCGGCACGCTCCCTTCGGGCCGTGTTTACCCCGCCTGGGGCTGATGCGTCAATACAGTATGTCTCAACCATGGGGAACGACGAATACAACGGATACTTTGAATCGTCACCCAAGCTCACAGTTCAAGCGGCTATTGATACGCTTGCCAACTCGTCCGGGTATGGCACGGTCCATGTCGCGCCTGGAACATACGTGTATGCTGGAACCGTCTCCATCTCGAATGCCATCGCCGTTCTTGGTGTTGCCGGCGATCCCGAGAAGGTCGTTATCCATGCGGACAATATTGACAACAGCAAGAATCGGATTGCGCTTATGGTGAACCATGCCGGGGCGCTGGTGGCGAATTTGTCTATTGAAAACGCTCATCGGTATGCACCGGGATCCCCGTATGGCGGAAACGTCTCAATTGACAGCGCAGGGGGCACGGTGTCAAACTGCATCATTCGAAGCGCAACTTCAACTGGAAACTATGCACGTGGCACAGGCGCGTGGCTCAATTCGAAAAACGCCCTCCTCACCCATTGCGTAATCACCAACAATAGCGCCAACGGTTTTGGATACCAGACGACGGATGGTGGCTACGGCGGGATGTTCGTCCATGTCGAGAAAGGAACGGTTGCCAATTGCCTTATCGCAAACAACAGGGATTTGTCGACGGCTGGCATGGGTGGTCAGGACAAGCAGTCATGGAGCAGTGGCGTCACTATCCAGAATGGAGGATGTATTCTAAATAGCACCGTCGCTACTAATGAGGCACCTTGGGTTGGCGGTATCTACCTTTATCCAAATGGCGTAGCTACGAATGTCGTAGTGGCTGGATGCGTATGCACTTGCCGTTATCCAGATGCCGACAACAATCCGATGTGGAACGACATCGGCTTCAAGGGCACACTCGCAAACGCCTCGCACTGCGCGAGCGACGGAGGGGAAGAGCTTACTGATAAGTGTATCGCCGGGACAGCGGCGGAGTTCTTCCGCGATTTCTCCGGCGGCGACTGGCGCCCGGCGTTGGATTCTCCGCTTGTCAACGCGGGCATCGCCTACGACGGCATCGCGTCCTTCGACCTTCTCGGCAAAAAGCGTGTGCAGGGCCGCGCGCCGGACATCGGATGCTACGAGTCCGCGCCGAGCGGGTTGAGCGTCGTCATTCGCTGAGGATGTCGCCGAAGAGAGGCGCAGATACATTGCAAGGGGAAAGGCGGGTAACGCAATGACAAGGAGGAGTCTCCTTCCGGTGGGGCGTGTCGCCGCTGCGGGCGCAGTGTGTTTTTCGCTCGCCCTTGCATCGTGTGCAGCGGAAGTGCCGTATGCGTTCGACTACGCGGGAAGCGCCGCGGGGTGGCTCGACGCGGACGCACCAACGCGGACGCTTGAGGACAACGACAGCTTCACGAAGACGGTGCGCGAGTGGAAGAGCCCCGACGGAAAGCTCGTGCTGCGCTCCACGGAAAAGGCGTACAAGCGCTTTCCCGCGCGCGAGTACCTGCCCGAGCTCGTGTGCGCAGGCGGCGAGCCGACGGAGATCGTGGACGGCTTCAGGTCTGTGCGGATCACGCGCCGCGCCGCCGACGCGACTCTGCGGGCCCTGCGCGGAACCGTCGGGAACGCGAAGGACTTCGAGCCGGTGACGGTGAAGTTCGGCGACGCTTCCGAGGGCGCAACGAACGCCTTCTCGCTCGTCGCGTGGGAGGGACGTTCCTCCGCGCAGTGGATGCCGTGGATGGGATTCGACTTCCCGGACGGGACGGGACTTGAGGTGGCGCTTGGATGGAGCGGCGCATGGCGGGCGGACTGCAGGCTCGCGGAAGGGGATTTCTCTCTTTCCGCCGGAATGGTGAAGACGCACTTCCGGCTGCTCCCGGGCGAGACGCTGCGCCAGCCGTCCGTGATAGTGTTCACGCGCGCGGCGGATGTGACGCCGGTCGCGATGCAGACGCTGATACACCGCTTCATGCTCGACGAGAAATGCCCGCGCGACGCGAAGGGCGCCCTCATAAAGCCGATTCTCCCGATTACCGCCGGAGGCGGGAACAAGACTCCTGCGATGATGAGGAAGATCATCGACTGGTCCGTCGCGAACAGGATGCCGTTCGACTGCTTCTGGGTGGATGCCGGCTGGAACGGTCCGGCGCATCTGCCCGACCTACTCTCCAACTGCGGCGACAGGTGGCAGGACTTCGTGGGAGACTGGCGCTTCAATCCGACCGTGCATCCTGACGGGAACCTCGCGAAGATCGCGGACGCGGCGCACGAGGCGGGGATGAGGATGCTGCTCTGGGTCGAGCCGGAACGCTGCGTGAGCGATCCTGCGCCGCCACTCTTCAAGGAGCACCGCGACTGGCTGCTTCCGACGCGCGACGACCAGATACGTGACAAGCGCCGGCTCAATGTCAACCTCGGGAATCCCGCCGCGCGCGAGTGGGTCATAGAGACGGTTTCGTCGCTCATCCGCGAGAACAAGCTCGACATCTACCGCCAGGACTTCAACATGAACACGCTTCCGATCTGGCAGAAGAACGACGCGCCGGACCGCCAGGGCGTCACCGAGGCGAAGTACGTCGCGGGGCTCTACGAGTTCTGGGACACGCTGCGCGCGCGCTTCCCGCATCTCATCATCGAGAACTGCGCCTCGGGCGGACGACGTCTCGATTTCGAGGCGGTCTCGCGCTCGCACAGCTACTGCCGCACTGACTTTGCCATCGGGCACCGCGGCCCCGCGCAGGTCGTCGACGTGCAGAACGTGACGATCAACACGCTCGCCTACCAGCCGTTCCAGGGTTCCGAGACGACGCCCGCCTCGTTCTTCGACGACTACGGTTTCCTTTCCTCCGTCTGCGCCGGGAGCGTCTTCACGCCGAGCGACTGGAACGGCGGGATCGTTAAGAACGACTTCACGCCGGAGCAGGCGGCATGGTTCAGGAAGGTGTTCGCCGTTGCGGACAAGATGCGCCCGTTCTTCGAGGGCGACTTCTATCCGCTCACCGACATGCGCGCGCCCGTCGACGGCTCGACCGAGGTCGTCGGGAAGGGCGGCGAGCGGCGCTGGTGTGCATATCAGATGCACCGCGCCGACATCGCGACTGGCTTCGTTCTCGCGTTCCGCCGCGCCGCCGTGCGGGAGAGCCGCCTCGCGTGCGAGCTCGGTGGAATAGACGAGTCGGCGGAATACGAGGTCGAGGCTTACGGCGGAGACGTCCGGAGGATGTCCGGCGCGGAGCTGAAGCGCCTCGTCGTGGAGCTTCCGGAACCTCGCAGCTTCAGGCTTCTATTCTACCGCCGTCTTCGCAATAACCGATGACCAAGCGATTTCTCAATACAGTACACAACACAAACAATACCATGAAAAAACTACTCCTAATTGTTTCTGCAGTGCTCTCTGCCTGCGCGTTCGGCAAGGTGCACGAATTCGACTGGGCGACAGTTGACTGCCCCGAGTCCGTCAGCGGTCCTTTCACAATGAAGGTGACGCTGAAGGGAACTGTTCCCGAAGGCGTCGAGCTTTCGGCGAATCTCCATGCCATGAATGCGAAAAAATACGGCGGATTCCTCGCGTGGCATCCGAGCCGTCCGGCGAAGTCCGGCAAGACCGTGACGTTCAACTTCAAGCTCAAGGCAAAGGCGGGGATGACGTCGATCGACGCCGTCGTGTTTCTCGCGCCCAAGGGCGACTTCAAGCAGCAGGTGAAGAACGTCCACGTCGGCATTCCGTGGGGCGCTGCGGCGGACGGCAATGGCGGTTCTGCGGCAGCCGCACCTGCCGCGCGGCCGGCTCTTTCTTATCCTGAGGGCGTCACGTTCAAGAAGAGCTCGCTCTGGATCGATGGCGATGCGCCTGTCGCGCAGTATCCCGGCGACGTTGTCACGGTGAAGGTGCGCTACCATCTCGATCCGTCCGAGACCTGGGGGAAGGGGAAGACGAAGATCAGCATCACCCCGCTTGGTCCGTGGATCGACAACCCGGACGGCGTCGTGAACAAGAAGAAGGGTCACATGCACATTCCTGGTCTCGGGCCGACGACGAAGGCGATCGACCCCGGCGACGGCGAAGTCGAGTTCTCCTGGACCTATGGCGGCTCGCGCCGCTCAAGCTGCTTCTTCCTCCTGAAGTTCATCGCGCCGGACGGCACGCCATGGCCATGGGACTGGCGCGGCGGCTCGGTGCACTTCAAGCCGTACAGCAAGCATTTCTACGTCGAGTCCGATGCCGAGTTCGGAATGTACGAGTACGGCAAGACGCCTTCGTTCACGATCCACTGGGGCGACAATGTCGCGGCAGGCACGACGAGCGCCACTGCAACGGTGCGCGACGTTTTCGGCGATGTTGTCGCCGAGAAGACTTTCGACGTGAAGCCCGCCGCGCGCGGCACGACCTCGTTTGATCTCCCCGGCTTCGACAAGCGCGGCACGTTCGCCGTCACGGTTAAGGCCGGCGACAACCCCGAGGATTCCTGCGCCTTCGCGACCTATCCAAAGTTCAAGCGCCGCCCAGGCGTCCCCACGCCATTCGGCGCGACGGACATCTCCTCGCCCGAGGTCTCGCGCCTCGCGGCAGATCTCGGCTTCTCCTATGTCCGCCACTTCACCGGATGGCGCGGGCTCCAGCCGTTGCCCAATGTCTGGCGCCTCGACGGCCTCGACCGCACGATCCGCGCGAACACCGATGCAGGTCTCAGACCGTGGATCAGCCTGCAAGGCGCACCCACGTGGGCTCTGCCTAAGGGAATGCACAACTTTGGCTTCGAGCCGGCGCCGCTTGACACGAACGCATGGGCGAAGGCCGTGACGAAGATCTCGCAGCGCCTCAAGGGCAAGCTCTGGGGCTGGGAGTGGCTCAACGAAATCGTGCCGGGCAACAAGTGCGAAGATCCCGTCGCGACCTACCTTGGCATCTGCAAGGCCGGTACAGAGGCCGCTCGCGCCGTCGACCCGAACCTCAAGATGCAGCTCGCGGGCGGCCTTTGGCCTCTGAACTTCCGCGCAGACCTGCTCAACTCCGGTGTCGCCAAGTACATCGACTTCCTGCCTGTCCACTATTCCGACTTCGCGGGCGTCACGACGGCCAAGGACGATCTCTCGAAGCGCAACATCACGAATGTCCAGGTGGCGGACAACGAGACCGCCACGGGCCTCACCATCTGGGGCATGGACGCCCCCACGGCCATCAACCGGAGTCTCAACCAGTGCCTGCACGTCCTTACGCGGTGGCCCGACGAGCTCTGCGCCGGTTCCGCGTTCATCACCTATTTCGGTGGCAGCCCGGCGCACACCGGCAACTGGACATATCTCGTAGATGGCCATACGCCGCGTCCGGTCGCCGTTACGCTTGCCGTCCTCCAGGGCAAGCTCGCCTATGCGAAGCCGCTCGGCAAGTTCTACATCGACGGCGACACGACCGTGCACCTCTTCGAAGACGACGCCGGCAAGGCGATTGCCGTCGTGCGAGCGCCTGGAGCAGATGCCTCGATATCCTACGGCTCGTCAGGCAAGGCGACCGGCTACAAGCGCGACCAATCCAAGAGGGGGCGGCTCGTCAAGTTCCCCGCGAAGGGGAAGATCAGCGTCACCGACTTCCAGGGCAACGTCACGACCTCGGCCGACGGCACGTTCTACGTGGGCGACATGCCCGTCATCGTCGAGGGTGCGGACCTTGCCACGCTTGCAATGCACACGGTGCTGCTCCCCGGAGCCTCCGCCGTGCCCGTTCCGCTTCCGTCCTCCGCCGTGATGGCCGGCGACAAGTCGCTTCCAGTGCCGCTGCGGCTTTTCAACCCCTACCATGCGAAGAGGACCTTCACCGTCTCGTGCGGTGCGCTCGACTGGGCGTCGTCCAAGCCGATGAAGATTTCGCTCGGCCCTGGCGAACGCCGCGTGGAGGAGTTCTCGCTCCAGCCCACGGGCAAGACCCCCGCCTCGGCCGACATCGCCTTCACCGTCGCATCCGACGGCGTCGCGTCGGTCGTCCAGCCCTGCCGCCTCACCATCATCGACCTCTCGTCCATCGGGAACCTCGTCAAGAACGGCGACTTCGAATCTGGGCGAGATGCTTGGAACATTGGCAAGAACGCCATTGTCGATGCGCCGGATGGAACGGGCAAGGCGCTTCTGTTCGTGGGCTCAGGTCCCAAGCAATACAAGACCGCGACCCAAACCATCGAGATCCCCGTCCCCGGGCAGAACTACCTCTACACCTGCTGGATGCGCGGCTTCGGGCAGGGGAGCGGCTCGAACATCTACGAGGGATTCTCGGACGGCACCAAGACCAAGGCCTATTTTATGCCGCAAGTCTTCGCGATGGGTTCGAAAGGCAGCGACGGCTGGCGGCTTATGGTCAAGCGCTTCGTCTCGCATGCGAATACCAAGGCGCTGACGCTTACGCCCGTCGCCGACGGGACGGGCAAGACATACATCGACAACGTCTCGCTCTCGATCGACCGCGGCACGGACTTCGCGGCCTTCGCCGGGCGCAAGGGCGGTGAAGCGCCTTCGTCGCCGGTTCCGCTCTGCTGCGACAACCAGATTCAGGCCTCCGGCGACTATAAATGGTCGATAGCGAACCTCTCCGGCGTCGCGCGCTTCACGTGGGACGAGTCAGCGCTCCATCTGCGCTGCGAAGTTGTCGACGACGCGTCGTCGCCGAAACAGATTCTTTCGGCCAATGGCGAGGAGGCGCTGAAGGGCGACGTCCTTGCGCTCGCGATCTTCCCGAAGATCGGGCCCGACGGCACTCCTGAGGACGCGCAGATGCGCTGGTACATGAGCCTCGCGAGCCCTGGCGGCGGCTCGGGCAAGACGACGCTGTTCCGTCCCGCGAAGTATTCGATGGGAGGCAAGTCCGGGCAGCTCGCGAAGGACTCGTCCGTCTACCAGGTTTCGTTCGCCCGCGAGGGCGGCAAGACGGTCTACGACGTCGTGATTCCGTGGTCGGAAATCCCGGGCTTCACGCCGGCGAAGGGCGCGAGCTTCGGCTGCAACCTCGTGCTCGTCGATTCCGACGGCGGCGCGGGGCAGGGGAAGATGCTCTGGGGCGCGGATCTCGGTGACACCGCTTCGGGCTGCGGCATCGTGACGCTGCTCCCCTAATCAAGTCTGTACTTGTGTCGACAGGGGCGGGTAATCAGAAATACCCGCCCTTGTCTATAATCTCGCTTATGGTGTCGCCCTGGCGAACCCACGAGAAGATGTCGACCTCGTTGCGCTCGATGCCCTCTGCGCGGAGCAGGACTTCGTAGGCGATCTCGCGCGGAATGCAGATTACGCCGTCGATGTCGCCCATGATGATGTCGCCGGGACGAACCGTCACCTTGCCGATCCTGACAGGCACCTGGTAGTGCGTTATCATGCAGCGGCCAAGCGAGCCGTTCGAGACGCGGTACTTGTAGAATATCGGGAACTTCTGCTCGAGAATCTGCTTTGTGTCGCGGATTCCTCCGGCGATCACAGCGCCGCGAATTCCTTTCGTCATCGCCGTCGCCGTCATGACGCCGCCCCAAAGCGACGCCTCGACGTCGTCAGACGTGTCCCACACAACGACGCCGTTCGGCTTAAAGTCGTCGAGCATCTGCGCGCGGAAAGTCATCTCGCCCTCGATCATGCAGTTGGGCGCGGACTTCACCGTGAACGCTTCGCCGCAGACGACCATCTCGTCTCTAAGCGGCATTATCTCGTGCGGCAGGTTCTGGTCGAGAAGGCATGCCTCGCGCATGACGTCGTTGACGCAGCCAGTGTAGAGCTTCTCGAAACGTTCGCAGAGCTCCTTGACGGGAATCGGGAAGTCGTTCGTCGGAATCGTCTGGCGTTTGAACGCATATCTGCTAGTGATGGCATTTTATCATTCCTTTCTTAATTTTGATTAACTCCGATTGTGTCCGAAGGCTCCACTAACGTTTCGCCATCCTGCGGATTGCCGAAACGCTATAAAGTGCCGAAACGGTAGTGTAGGCTTTTTGACAATCATCGGAGTTCCTTTCATGAACGAAAATATTGTCGCCGTCTCGCAATGGCGATTACGACTGCTCCAACGATGTAGAACGCCGCGAGCGAGGCGAGGGCGGCAGTCGACGAAAATGCGTCCTTCACGAGTCCAAGTACGACGGGCGACGTCGAGCCGAAGACAAACGCGCATGAAAGCATCAGGCCCGCGCCCGAGGCGTGGTAGCGCTGCGGTATTAGGTCGAAAAGCGACGCCATGAGGTTCGAGTCGTAGACGCCGCGGAACACTCCGAAGAGCGCCATCGCGATGCCGCACGCAAGAAGCGATGGTGCGTATGCCATCCAGACGATGAACGGCACGGCGAGGGCGAGGCCTGCGATGTTCGTTTCCATCCGCACCGATGGCCGCGTCTTTGCAAGCTTGTCGGAAATTCTACCGCCAAGTGTCACGCCGACAAACGCGCCGATATAGTGCCAGAGGACGGCGTTAAGCGCGGCTGAGCCCTTGGCGACTCCGAACGACTCGGAGAGGTGGCTCGGCATCCAGGTCTTGAAGCCGACGTCGACGTAGATCATCATGCCAAGCCCAGCCGCCAGGAGAAGCGCAGAGGGATTGCCGACAAAGACCTTAAACGCCTCCTTGAGGGTAGGTTTCGAGTTGGAGTTGGAGTCTTGAGTTGGAGAGTGGAATTCTTTAAACTTCCGTTCCCCATTCCTCAACCCAAAAGCCATCACGACGGCCCAGAGGATGCCGATGCCGCCGAACACCTTGAACGGCACGCGCCAGCCCTCAGCGCCCGACTCTGCAAGCCACCCGGATGCTGCGCTGCACCCGATTATGCCGGCATATAGCCCCATCTGCAGTATTGACAGCGCCGTTGCGCGAGTCTCCTTGTGAAGCTCGCCGATGATTGACGTCGCGGAAGGGTAGTAGAACGACTGTCCGAAGCCGTTGAGGATCCCGTACGAGACAACCATAAGCCCAAGCGACGCGACGAACCCGGAGGCGAAGATCCCTAGGCAGAAGACGAACACCCCCGACACGACCATCCACTTGCGGTTGAAAAGATCGGCCGCCGCGCCCGCAAACGGAACGGAGAGTCCATAGGCGAACGTGAACACCGTCGCCACGGCGCCTATTGCCGCGGCGCTCGCCCCGAGCGACCCCTGTATCGAGGTAAGCGTCGCGCCGAAGATCTGCCGAGTGCCTTGCTGGAGGAAGAACGCCACCCAGAGAAGCGCCAGTGCTCGCCATTTGTAATTCATTTTTGTTAACCCGGGATTGAGAGTCCGCCGTCGATCATGATTGTCGCGCCTGTGATGTAGCGCCCTGCGTCGGATGCGAGGAGAAGGGCGGTTCCAGCCGCGTCCTCGGGCATCGCGTAGTCGTGCATCGGAATTGCCGCCGTCACCTTCGGGCCGTACACGGGATCTGCGAGGCATTCCTTGTTTCTGTCGGTGTAGAAGACTCCCGGGCAGAGGTTGTTTACTGTGATTCCCTCGGCCGCGACCTGCCGCGCGATTCCCCTGACGAGGTTTTCCTGTGCCGACTTCGTCGCGGCGTAGACGCACATGTCGGGATGAGGACGGCGTTCGTTCACGGAACCTACGACAATAAGGCGTCCCCATTTCTGTGCCTTCATCTTCGGGTGGCAGAGCTGGAACATCCGCAATGTTGCGAGGAAGTTCACCTGCACCTCCCTGCGCGCCTCGTCCATCGGAAACTCGGCCCACGGAATCTTTTCCTGGACGGATGCGTTCGCGACGAGGATGTCGGGCATTGTTCCCTCCGCCTCGAGCTTCGCGAAGAACGCTTCGATTGCGGCGGTGTCGGAGAGGTCGCACACTTTCGTGTTGTGGCGGATTACCTTTGCGCCGTATTCCTCGAGCGCGTCGCCTATCGCCTTGCCGATTCCGCGCGTCGACCCGGTGACGAGGGCGATCTTTCCGGTGAGATCAAACTTTTCCTTTAACATGTCATTTCCTTTCCGTGTGTGCAGAATGTCTTCACTTGACCTCGACGAACTTGCTGCGATCTTTGCCCTCGGTGTCCTTCCACGAAAGGCGGTAGCGCCCCTTGAAGCCGCGGAACGAGACTTTGCCGCCGGCCGCCTTCGCGGTCGTCTTGGTCTTCCACTCGCGGTTGATGAGGTCGTCGAGCGCGTCGTATGCGGGCTTGTGCTTCAAGTCGGTCGTGAAAAGCCCGGAGACAAGCGGCTCGCCCTTGACGCCGCCGCCGTCAACCGTGTTCCACCAGGTGATGCCCATTGTCTTTGGATGGGAGAACCACGCGCGGTAGATGTTGCGCGTCAGGACCGCCTGTATCATGCGGCTGCGGTCGTCGGCGCCAGGCGATGTGATCGTCACCTCGGAGACATGCAGCGGACGGCCTGTCTTCGCCATCATGTCGAGGCGGCCACGGATGTCGGCTGGCGTCGATATCCAGCTGATGCCGGTCTCTCCAAGCGCAAGGCGCATGCAGTCGTTCGTGTTGAAGAGATGCATCTGGCAGCCGACGATGTCGATCTTCGCGCCTTCGTCGTCAAGGTCTTTCACTTGCGCGAGGAAGTCGGGGCAGATGTTGTAGTCGTTGATGGCGAGATTGGCCTTGGCGGGGAATGCCTCCTTCGCGTCAAGAAGCGCGTGGAGCGGATAGTCGCCTGGCATCAGGCCGTAGACGCTCTTCCAGACGGGGAGTTCGGTGCGCGACTTGCGGTACCTCGTCCAGTCTTTCGAAGATTCGTTCACGACATCCCAGCTGTCGACGACGTCGCCGAACGCCGAGGCCACGTCAAAGACGCGCTTGCGGAAAAGACGGCGCATCTCCTTGGTGAACGTCGGGGCCATCTCGGCGAGTTCTCGCTCGCTGGCGCGGTCGTACGCCTTGTTCCAGCAATTGCGCCAGAAGATGTTGTATCCGCCGGACCAGTTTCCTGTCGCGGGAACGTTTTTCGACGAATGGCGTGGGATCCCGAGCTCGTCGAACTTCCGCTTTTCGCCCTCGGGGCAGTACCAGTCGTAGATCCAGTCAGGTTTCGCGCTGCCCCAGATGAGGATGTGGCCATGAATTGCGACATCGCTAGCCTTGAGGAAGTCGATCACCGGCCCTGCCGCGGGACGACGCCAGAAAGGATGTTCCATCGCCTCTTCGCGCGAAAGCGAGTTCCAGAACCGCGCGGTGTCCTCGTAGTCTCCGCCGGCGCGGAGACGACCGGGGACCGGTTCGTACCGATTCCAGTAGAACGCGACGGTCGCCTGGTTGAATATCCCGCCCTCGCCGTAGCTCGCCTTGTAGGCGGCGTTCCACTCGTCGCGCCCAAGCTGGTCGTAGTTGAAGATGTGCGCGCCGAATCGGAAGGCGTGGCCGATCTGCTCGACTTTCACCTCCGCGCCGTCGGGAGCCGCGACTTCGAACGTTGCATCCGCCTTGCGGTTTCGCTCGATGTCGGCGTCGATTTTCGCCTGGACTTCGTCGTTCCAGATGCTCCAGTACTTCTCGCTCATCGCCGCGCGGTCGACCTTGAATTCCGCCTGGGCGGCCATCTTCATTTCGTGTCCTTTCGTGTTTTGTCGTTTGCAGATCAGCTCCAGCGGCGGTCGTTGGACCATTCCTTGTCCCATTCCTTCGTGGAATTCCACGGCGGCGGGAAGTCCTTGCAAGCCTGCTTCTTTATAAGCTTTTCGTTCAGCTCGTCGATGCCAAGGCCCGGTTTCGTCGGGACCTTGATGAATCCGCCCTTGTACGAAAGGGCAGGCTTTACGAGGTCGCCCCACCACGGCACGTCGACCGAGTGGAGTTCAAGCGCCATGAAGTTCCGCGTCGCGGCCGCGGCGTGCACCGCCGCAAGGCAGGCAATCGGAGATTCGGCCATGTGGATGTTCATCTGCACGCCGTAGTCCTCGGCCATGTCGCCGACTTTTTTCGTCTCCATTATGCCGCCGCAGGTGAGGAGATCGGGATGGACTACCGCGAGCGCGTGCGACTCGAGAAGGGGCTTGAAATCCTCCTTCAAGTAGATATCTTCGCCTGTGCCGAGCGGAGTCGTCGTTGCGGCGTGAAGCTGTTTCCATTGTTCAGTGTTGCGCCAGGGAAGAACGTCTTCCGCCCACGAGAGGTGGTATTTCTCGAGACGCCTGAGAAGCTGCACGCAGTCCTCGTATGGGATGTGCCCGAGGTGGTCGATCGCAATCGGCACTTCCCAGCCGATGACTTCTCGGACGTCCGCCATATATTTCTCCAGGTAGTCGAGCCCTGTCTCGGTGATGTGGATTCCCGTATGGCCGTGCGCCGTAGTGAAAAGCTCGAACGCCTCGCCGCGCATAGACCGCGGGTCGATCGAACCATGCGGCGTCTGGACGACGTGCTTCATCTTCCTCATGTACTCGAGATAGCCGAGCGGCGCGATAAGCGCATTCTTGACGTTCGTGAGAAGTTCGATGCCGAGATCCATCTTGAGGAAGGTGAAGCCCATCTTCATGCGCTCTTTCAAGGCGGCGCCCATATCGCGCCCTCCGCCCTCCGAGTCGGTGTCGCAATAGCAGCGAATCTCGTCGCGCCACTTGCCGCCGAGGAGCTGCCACACGGGGAGACCCCACGCCTTGCCGCAGAGGTCCCAGCACGCAAGCTCCACCGCGCAGACGCCGCCCGCCTGACGCGAGTCGCCGCCGAACTGCTTGATGCGGCGGAAGATCTTCTCGACGTTGCAGGGGTTCTCGCCAAGGATGCGCGACTTCAGCATCGCGGCGTACGTACGCGAACTTGCGTCGCGCACTTCGCCGTAGCCGACAAGCCCCTGGTTCGTGTAGAGCTTCATCAGCGTGCAGCGCTTTGGCGCGCCGTCGATGTCGGCAAATCGCATGTCTGTGATCTTGAGAGTGGACGGATTGATCTTGTTGATGTTCATGATGCGACTATTGTATCAATTTGCCGTTTTCAGCGCTATACTTAAATCGGCAAAAAAACCACACATTTTCGGCAAAAAATATGGTATGATATTCGCCATGAAGAAAAAGGTGTTCATCGCGCTGAAAATGGCCGGCGTCGCGGGGCAGAACAAGCTCGCCGGAATTTTCCGCTACCTTAGCGAGCGATACCCTGACGATTCGCCTTGGGACGTCACG
The DNA here is from genome assembly GCA_902780865.1 of uncultured bacterium. Classification (GTDB taxonomy): domain Bacteria; phylum Verrucomicrobiota; class Kiritimatiellia; order RFP12; family UBA1067; genus UBA1067. The sequence goes on along the minus strand of CACZHC010000033.1, from coordinate 20,870 downwards.
CTTGTTCGTACGCGGGCGGAGCTTACGTGCGAGTTAGTCGAGAAGGCCGTATCGGTTGGAACTGACGGTTTCATAGTCTCCATTCCAGAGACAGAGGAATCGGTAGTTCCGCTTGCGGACGTCTCTACGCCCACGATAGTGATGGACATCCGTTCCGCTCCTCTTGAACGGCGCGAGAGGAACTTAGTTACGATACGCAACTCCGGCGAGAAGATCGGCTACGCGGCGGCGCAGTATTTCATGGGGCAGGGCGTCGCCAGGTCGTATGCGTTTCTCCATTCCGAAGGGATGCTTGACTGGGACCTTGCGAGATTCAAGGCGTACAGGAAGGCGCTCAAGGACAACGGCATCTGGTGCGATGAGCTTTTCGACCCGTCAGAGGCACTGAAGCTAAAGCGCCCCGCCGCCGTCTTTGCGGCCTACGACGACCGTGCGAACGACCTCCTTAAGCTGCTGTCTTCGAAGAGGGTAAGAGTTCCGCAGGACATCGCCGTGCTCGGCGTAGACAACGACACGCTTATCTGCGAAAACACGCACCCTCGGCTTTCGTCGGTGATGCCTGACTTCGAGGGGGAGGGCTACCTTGCGGCGGAGACGCTTGACTCGATGATGCGCGGCGCAGGCCCTGACTCCTGCGTCCTTCTCGCGGACATAAAGGAAGTCGTTCGCCGCGAGTCGACTTGCGAGCTTTCGAGCGCTGGCCGCCTCGTCCAGAAGGCGGTAGTCTACATCGACCGCCATGCGCTCGAGGGGATAGGCGTCGAAGACGTCGTGCGGCACCTCAAGTGTTCGCGCCGTCTCGCCGACCTCAGGTTCCGCGAGTTGCAGAAGCGAAGCATCCTGCAGGCGATAACCGAGCGTCGTCTCGACGAGGTGAAGCGGCGCCTCCGGGAAACGCGCGAGAAGATGGACTCGATCGCCGCAGCCTGCGGATACTCCAACCCCAACTACCTCAAGAACCTCTTCAAGAAGCGCTTTGCGATGTCGATGAGCGCCTTCCGCCGCGCGGCAAAAGGGCCTGGCGCAATTGCCGCGGCGGACTACCGCTGAAGGACTCCCGCCAGAAGCAATGACCTGACTCTTTTTGCCGATTTTATGGTATACTGTCCAGTACAAAAGCATAAGAGCAATAGCGACTCATAACAAGGAAACTCGCCATGAACAAGAAGCTTGTCGTTGTCGCAGCCGTAGCGGCTGCATGTTGCGCCCTCTCGGTGGAAGCGAAACCCGACCGCCTGGGCGACATTAAGGAGCGCACCCAGGCCAAGGAGTTCGTCGGCGCGGAAGGGAAAGTGTTCCGCTACCGCTTGGCCGAGAAGATGCCGGAGGATGGGAGTCGCGTCCCCCTCGTCCTCTTCCTGCACGGCGCCGGTGAGCGCGGTACCAACAACGTTGCGCAGCTTGTTCACGGAGTCGGCGAGCTAGTGCGGTGGATGGACGCGCACGAGAAGGGTTTTCGGCTTGTCGCCGGGCAGGTCCCGAACGGCAAGCGCTGGGTCGAGGTCGACTGGAACGCGAAGGGCCATGCGATGCCGGCGGAGCCGTCTGAGACGATGGCGCTTCTCATGGAGCTTGTCGACAAGCAGCTTGCCGATCCGGCGATTGACGCGTCCCGCGTCTATGTCACCGGGATTTCGATGGGCGGCTACGGCACTTGGGATCTTCTGAGCCGTCGACCCGATGTGTTCGCCGCCGCGATGCCGATATGCGGTGGCGGCGACGTCGCGCAGGCGCAGAAGATTTCGAAAGTCCCGATTTGGATTTTCCACGGTAGCGCAGACGGCGCGGTCCCTGTGTGCCGTTCGCGCAACATGGCGGCCGCGCTCTGGGCTGCCGGTTCGAATGCACACTACCGCGAATATCCCGATGCGGGGCACAATGTCTGGGGCAGGACCTATGGCGACGCGGAAGTGCTCAATTGGTTTTTCAAGCAGAAAAAGGCAAGTAGTCTTTGATGTGGGAACTTTATGACTTGGCGTGAGACGATTGCCAAGGCGGGCGCCTATCTTCAGGCGAAGGCCGTCCCTGACCCGCAGGTGGCGGCCGAGCTTCTCGCCGCACGGCTCCTCAAGACGGGGCGCGGCACACTTGCCGCGCATCTCGAGAAGGAGGTTCCCGAGAAATGGCTCGAGGCGATGCGGCGCGGAATGGCGCGCCTTGCTAACGGCGAACCGGTCCAGTACGTCATAGGCGAGTGGGATTTCCGCCACCTCACGCTCAAGTGCGACCGTCGCGCGCTCATTCCCCGCCCCGAGACGGAGGAGCTTGTCACTCGCGTCTTGAAGTATCTTGAGAGCCGAACGAACGGCGGTGTGCCAGTGGTCGTCGATGTCGGCACAGGCACTGGCGCGATAGTCCTTTCGCTCGCGCAGGAGTTCAAGGGCGACGCGGCGTTTCTCGGGACGGACGTCTCGGAGGACGCAATCGCTCTCGCGCAGGAGAACGCCGCGAAGTGCGGACTTGCGGACAGGGTGAAGTTCGCCGTCGCCGACGGGCTTGACGACTTCGACGAACCGGAGTGCGTCGACGTGATAGTTTCCAACCCGCCGTATATCGAAAGCGCCGTCTGCGACACGCTTGATCCGCGCGTCCGCGACTACGAGCCGCGACTCGCGCTCGATGGCGGCGTTTCGGGGCTCGACTTCTACGACCGCTATCTCGGCGACGCCCTCAACATACTGAAGCCGGGCGGGGCGGTGTTCTTCGAGATAGGCGAGGGCCAGGGCGCGGCGCTTGCGAAGCTCATGGCCGACTACGGCTTTGGCGAAGTGAAGATAGAAAAGGACTTTGCCGGCCACGACCGCTATGCATCGGGGGTGATCTCTTGAATGCACAGGACATGATCGAGGCGGCGCGGCTCGTGCGCGTCAGAGAGCTCCAGACGGCGCTCACGAAGGCTGCCGCCGAAAACCTTCGGCTCAAGACCGAGAACGAAATGCTCTTCGCGCACTTCGACCTCGCCGTCCTCGCTGCGAACGACCTCGCGGCGCTCCCGCCTGACGGACGGCTCGTCATCGTCGACGGCTGGAACATGATCCTTGGCGCGAACAAAGTCGCGAAGGACCGTGCCGAGCTTGTTGCGCAGGCGAAGGCGCATGTCGCGGAGCATCCGTCTGATTTCGTGTGGATCGTCCTCGACGGGCCGCGCGCGTCGTCGTCCGTCGACGGAAGGGTGCGTGTATCCTACACCGGCGGCGTAGGCGCGCATCGCGCCGACAAGTTCATCTGCGACTTTCTCAAGATGGCGCGCTTCCGCGGCGATATTCGGCGTATCGAAGTGCGCACGGACGACAAGGACTTCAAAAAGGAAGTGAAGCGCATTTTCGCTTCGTGACAAAAAAGGAGGACAAGACATGAACAACGCCAAGCTCATCAGGATAGACGACGATGCCGCGGTAGCGGCGCTCGGGGAGAAGTACGCAAAGGCGTTCGAGTTTTTGCGTAGGCCCGATCTCAAGGACCTGCCGCTCGGCAGGCAGGAGATCGACGGCGACCGCTGCTACGCGATAATCTGCGAGAACGACTTGAAGCCCATCGGCGAAGTTCAGCGTCCCGAGTTCCACAAGCGCTACGTCGACGTCCAGGCGCCGATCACTGGCACTGAGCTCTTTGGCGTCCCCGATCTCCCCGAGGAAGTCGCAAACGGCCCCTTCGACGAGAAGGGCGATGGCGCGCTTTTCGACGCCAAATGCCCGATGCAGCCAGTAAAGCCCGGCGAGTGCATCATCTTCGAGCCGTTCGTCGCCCATGCCCCGTGCCATACCGATGTCCCCGGCACCCGCGTCCGCAAGGCAATCGTCAAGGTGCTCTATTGACAGTCGCGGGCCAAAACTGATATACTATATCTCAGTTTGGTTCAAACCATAGGTGGGTTGGCCGAGCGGTTAGGTAGCGGACTGCAAATCCGCCTACAGCGGTTCGACTCCGCTACCCACCTCCAACTTTTCTGATGATGAACAAGAAAAGCGCAGATGTATTGGCGGCGGTTTTGACCGCCGTCGCCTGGTTTTGGACGGCGTTTGAATGCAGCACGATCGGAATCGACGTCTTCGACATGATTCTCCTGAAGGAGCGGACGGGCGGTCTCTTCGTCTGGATCCTCGCGGCGGTGCTGACCGTCCTCACTTTCCTCTGGATGCGCCCCCACCTCATAACGCGCGCCATAATGGGCATCTTCATGCTTCTGCCCGCGACGGTGTTCCGCTTCACGCGGCTTATGGTGCCCGAGAGCGGTTTTGCGCCGGTCCATCTGCTCGTCGTTTTGATGTACGTTATCGCCGTGATTGGAATGTACGGGATGTTCTATCCGTGGAAGATCGAGAAGGTCTTCGGCATCGGCGACGGAAAAGAGCATAAGCCGGGCAGGGAGGACGAGGGGGGTACTTGAGCCTGCTCTGGACAATCCTCCCACCACTCCTCGGCGGTCTCGGGCTTTTCCTGCTCGGGATGAAGCACCTGTCCGAGGGCCTTCAGGCGACGGCCGGCGGGGGATTGCGCAGATTCATGGCAAAGGCGACGAGCCACCGCATCGTCGGCGTGGGCTCGGGCATCATCTCCACGATGATCGTCCAGTCGTCGTCGATAATCACCGTGATGCTCGTCGGCTTCGTGTCGACCGCCCTCATGACTCTCCCGCAGGCGTTCGCGGTTCTCATCGGCGCCAACATCGGCACGACGGCGACGGTGTGGATCATCGCCTACGCGCCCGACCCTCAGCTTCTCGGCTTTATCGGTCTCGCCTTGGGCGGAGTCCTGTACTTCTTCCTGCGCGGCGAGCGCGTCCACAACCTGGGGCTCACGGTGATCGGTCTCGGGCTCGTCTTCCTCGGGCTCTACATAATGTCGAAGGGCGTCTCGCCGATCCGCGAGAACCCCGAGGTGTCCGCGATCTTCACGCGCATGAGCGCCGAGCACATGTCGGGCGTCTTCCTCATCGCCCTCTGCGCGATGCTCCTCACTGCCGACGATCGCGATCGCGATGGCGTTGGCGACGCAGGGCCTCATCTCCTACGAAGTCGCGATAGCCGTCCTCTTCGGCGCGAACGTCGGCACGACGGCGACCGGCTGGATCGCCGCGATCGGCGGCACGGCCGACGCGAAGCGCACCGCGCTTTCGCATACTCTCTCTAACCTGCTCGGCTCCATCGCGCTTATCTGGTTCTTCCCGCTCTTCGTGAAGCTCGGCCAGGCCCTGTTCCCGAAATGGGGCGTCGCTGAGACGGTCATCGTGTCGGGCCACGAGGTGAAGGCGTTCACCCACATGATGGCGCCGATCGCCGTGACGGACACGATCTTCGCCATCTGCCGCGGAATAATCTTCTTCCCGTTCGTGAAGCCGTTCTGCCGTCTCGTCGAGCGCATCGTGCCGCAGCCTGCGGACGAGAAGCCCCACCTCTCGGCGCTTCACTTCGGCGCGCGGCTCTCGCCCGTCATCGCGTGCGACCAGGCGCTTCTCGAGGTGGATTTCATGAAGCGCTCGAACCTCGAGCTCCTCGACTGTTCGCGCAAGGTCATCTCCGGCGCGACGGAGGACGACGACGGCCCGGAGAAGCACATCGTCCACCGCGAGGACATTCTCGACAACGTCCAGAAGGAGGTCACCGAGTTCCTCGGGAGCATCATGTCGAAGCGCCTCGCGCGCGACGTCGCGGAGAGGGCGCAGCGGCTCCTTAGGCTCACGGACGAGCTCGAGTCGGTCTCCGACGAGTGCGCGACGGTTCTCAAGGTCGTGAAACGCCTCAGGAAGCAGGGCCAGAAGATGTCCGAGCAGTCCGTCGCGCTTCTTCTCGACGTCCACGACAAGGTGGCGTCGTTCGCGGCGGACGTGACGCCGCTCATCCGCTCGCCGCGCATCGCCTTCGACCTCGAATCCCTGCAGAAGCGCTCGTCCGAGCTCCACGCCTTCATCCGCGAGTGCCGCCGCATCCAGCTCGGCCGCGTCGGGCCCGAGGATCCCGGTTCGTCCGTGCGCGTTCTCGGAGAGCTCGACATCATCAACGCCTACGAGCGCATCCGCGCCTACTACCTCAACTGCGCCGAGACCCTCGCAGGCGGCAAGCGCTGATTTGTCCAGCCGCTGTCCGTTTCTTTTTGGTATAATCTACTTGCCTACGAATCCCCAAAGGAGGAGCAAGTCATGAAGAAAGTCATTGTTTTCGCGATAGCGCTTGTTGCCGCTTCTACGCTTTTGGCCAGGGGACACGCCCCATATAGGCCGCCGCACGTCTCGGTTCACACGAGCCACCATCACCACCACGGCAGCGGCGGCGCAATTGCCGCGGGCATCGTTGGCGGCGCGCTCCTCGGCGGTCTTGTCGCAAGCGCTGTGTCGACTCCCGCGCCAGTGGTCGTGACGCCGGCTCCTACTGTCGTGGCTCCAGCGCCTGTCGTCGTGCAGCAGCCCGTAGTGGTGTCGCAGCCCGTCGTCGTCGCCCAGCCCGTCTACCAGACCCAGAACGTCTGGGTCGAGGGCCGCTACGTCGACACGGTCCAGCCGAACGGCACCGTTCTTCGTACCTGGCAGCCCGGCCACTACGAGCAGCGCACGATACAGATCCAGTGAAGCGTCATCTCATCGGCATCGGCGGCGTCGGCATGAGCGCCCTCGCGACGGCGCTTGTCCGTCTCGGCGACGAAGTGACCGGCGCCGATCGCAATCTCGACACTCCGAACATAGGATTTCTCGAGTCTCTCGGAATTCGCTGCTTCCCTGACGACGGCAGCGGAATCGACGCGTCCACTGGCGAGGTGATCGTGTCGACTGCGATTGAGGACACGAATCCCGGGCTTGCGCGTGCCAAGGAATTTGGAATCCCCGTGACCCACCGCGCGAAAGCCCTCGCCCGCGCGCTCTCCGGCTACAAGCTTGTCGCCGTCGTAGGCACTTGCGGCAAGTCGACCGTCACCGCGATGCTCGGCCACGTTCTCTCGACATGCGGGCTCGACCCGATGTGCGTCAACGGCGCGAACGTCCCCGGCTGGCAGGGGGCTGTCAGGTTCGGGAAGGGCGAATATGCCGTTGCAGAGGTAGATGAAAGCGACAAGTCCCTCGTCGCGTTCAGCCCCTACGCGGCAATCGTGACGAACGCCTCCGCCGACCACTATTCGAAAGAGGAGATGGACGAGGTCTTCGATGCGTTTGTGAAGGACTGCCCTGGCCCCGTCGTCGACGCTCGCGGCGAGACATACCGCCCGCAGGACTTCAACCGCCAGAACGCCTCGCTCGCCGTCCGCATGGCAGTCGCACTTGGCTGCGGCCGCGCCGAGGCGGAGAAGGCGATGGAGAGTTTCGGCGGCGTCGAGCGGCGGCTGCAGAAATACGGCGAACGAGTCTACGACGACTACGCGCACAATCCGGAGAAGCTGCGCGCGATGTGGCTGACGCTCGCCGAGCGCTACTCTGGCGGGCTTTGCGTCGTATGGCGTCCCCACGGCTACGCGCCGCTCAGGAAGATGATGGACGCGCTCGCCGAGATGTTTGCCGAGGTGATCCGTCCGCAGGACAAGCTGCTTTTGCTTCCGGTCTACGATGCTGGCGGCACGACCGACCGCTCGATAAACTCCGATGCGCTTGCGGCGAAGCTCGATCCTTCGCGCGTCGAACTTGTCGGTGATCTCGATGCGGCGTTCGACTGGATTGCGGCTAACCGCGGCAAATACGCCGCGTTCGCGACGGCAGGCGCGCGCGACCCCGGCCTCCCGCTTCTTGCTAAGCGCATTGCAAGTTTGTAGGTGTTCAAAATCCCTGGCCCCGCCTGCCCCTTAAGCCCGACCGGTAGGCACGAGAAGTAGAGGTGTTTGTTAAGCTGTCAGGCTCGCCTAATCTGACAAATGCAGATTAGGCGAGTTGGTGCTACCCTTTGACGCAGCGGGACGCTGCGTCTCCTTGTTTATGTGAAGGTGAAAAATGCGGGCGGTTGATGCCGGGCGGTTTGTGCGCGAGTTCAAGAAGGAGTACGGGGACCGGATTGAAAATGCGCGGAAGGTGAAGACGGCGGGTGCTGGTCTGTGGTTTGCTACAGCGTTTCCAGCGATCGGGGGTCGAGGAGAAAGGGCATGATGCCGATGAAGGTGACGCCGTTGCGGTCTGTCCAGGGCTTTTCGTATGGATCGCCGGTCACAACGACCTTCCTGAAGTTGTCGCCGATGTGGCGGAGAGAGAAGGTCTCCTGTTCGCGCTTTTCGTTGTCGGGGATGTTCCATGCGGACTGGATGTAAAAGCGCATGTCGCCTTTGTTGACGACGAAATCCACTTCGTAGCGCCTGCGGCTGCGCTTGCCGTCGACGGTCGCGAACATCTCCACGACACCGACATCAACCGCGTAGTCGCGTCGAATGAGTTCGTTGTATATGGCATTCTCCATGAGGTGCGTGTTTTCGTCCTGCCGGAAGTTGAGCCGGGAATTGCGGATGCCGGTATCGACGGCATAGTATTTGGAAGGGTAGTCGAGGTAGCGGTTTCCGCGCAGGTCAAAGAGCCGTGCATTCTGGATGAGGAAGGCAGATTCAAGATAACCGAGGTATTTGCGAACGGTCGTTTCGTTGCAGGCAATCTTGCCTGTGGAGTTTATCGCATTGCTGAGTCTCGTGGGATTGGAAAGGCTACCGATGTTGCTCATGGCCGTGTCGGCTACGATTTCAAGAAGGGCGTCGTTCTTGAGGTCGTATCGCTGGACGATGTCGCGCAGGTAGATGGTAGCGTTGAGGTTGTCAAGATAGCGCCGCTTCTCGGATTCGGTCTCAAGGAGGGCACATTCGGGGAGCCCGCCGAAAGCGAGGTAGGCGTCGCGGATCTGGAAGAAATCCCGAGCGTTGGGCATCGTTTCGGCGAACTCTGCGAGCGAAAGCGGGGATACCGTAATTGTTTCGCCGCGTCCACGGAACTCGGTGGCTACATCCTTCGAGAGAAGGTCGGCGTTGGACCCGGTGACATAAGTGGAGACGTTCTTTCGCTTGAGAAGTCCGTTGAGGACATGGTAGAAGGTGATGTAGGCTTTTTCGCGGTCTTCTGGACGCAGGCGCGAGAGATCCGTGCCTTCGGGCAGTATTGGCTCCGCATGCTGGATTTCATCGATAAGCACGAAACAAGGGGCGTCGTCAGTAGGAAGTCGAGCGCGAATCTCCTTGCCGAGGGTAATTGCATCGCGGCAGAAAAGAAGGTCATCGGATTCAAGGTCGATCTCCACGATATGGTCTAGTGGGGTGCCACTGTCAAGCAGATGTTGCTTGAAGAGATTGAAGAGAAGAAAACTCTTGCCGCAACGTCGCATACCCACCAGAATCTTAATGAGATGGTGGTTCTTGGCTTTGATAAGCTTGTTCAGAAGGATGTCTCTTTTGATAATCATAAAACAGTCTCCGCTTTGAAGTTGTGTGCGAATGCACGGAAGTTCAAAACGGAAGTAGTATATCAATTTGCTGGTTTTAGGTCAAGTGAGACTTTGAACTTCTGTGCGAATGCACGAAAGCTCAAAGCCAAGGAGACGGCATGAAACGATTTAGAAAGGAAAAAGCGATGAAAAGCTACTTATATCGCGTATGAACCGTTTTGTGAATAGGGGCGTTTAATATGTCAAAAGGATAAGCCAAGGTATAACATGCAGAAATTCTACTCGATCTACACGTTCTACACAGCTAAACTCAAAATTGGCTCTATGGAGGAGTGATGGAAGCCCTTAACGCAAGCGGCGTGTGCCGCAAGTACGGCAAGCAGGAAGTCCTCAAGGACTTTTCGCTGAAGATGGAATCTGGCAGCTTCGAAGCCCTAATGGGCCCGAGCGGCAGCGGCAAGTCCACGTTCCTGCATCTTGCGGCGGGGCTTCTTTCCGCCGATGCGGGCGAGATTCTCGTCGGTGGAAGCGACATCGTGAAGATGGGTGACGCGGCCGCGACGAAGTTCCGCCGCCGCCACATCGGAGTCGTCTTCCAGGCGTTCAACCTCCTTAACGAGAAGACGGTGCGAGAGAATATCGTCCTTCCGCTTCGCCTCGACGGGGCGAAGGTCGACGAAGGGCGGCTTGCGTCGCTCGTCTCGTCGCTTGGCATCGCTGACATCCTTTCGAAGAAGCCCGAGGAACTTTCTGGCGGCGAGCGCCAGCGCGTCGCAATCGCCCGCGCGCTCATCGCGTCGCCCGACATCGTTCTCGCGGACGAGCCGACGGGCAACCTCGACGCGAAGGCGTCGAAGGCGATATGCTCGCTCCTCCGCGATCTCAACGGCAAGGAAAAGAGCGCGATCCTCGTCGTCACGCACGACCCGCAGGTGGCCGCGACGGCGAGCAAAGTCCATTTCCTGAAGGATGGCCGCATCGTCGCCTCGCACGACACGCACGGCGACCCCGAGCTCATCTCAAAGCTTTACCTCGAGACCTACCGCGCTTAGTCGTCAGTCTTCTGTCGTTTGTCCTGTTGTGGTGGAGAATATGAAAGCAAGACATATTTGTGCAGTTCTCGGAATAGCCGCCGCTGTTGGCGCAGTCGTGTTCACGCAGTCGCTTGTAGCGACTAACGACGCCCAGGCGGTTGCAATTGCCGAGCGGCTTATCAAGGCCGTTCCTGTCGACGCCGATGCCCGCACGGTGCAGCTCCAGCTCGACTTCCGTCCCGATGGCCGCGTTTTGCAGGGCCCGCCGATGATGGCGTATGTGGCGACGCGCCCAGGGCTCGACGGCGCGCTCGTCACCAAGGCGCTCTTCGCCCAGCGCCGCGTCAAGAACCTCCCCGCAGTCGGCGACGAGCTGACCCTCGTCGGCAGGAAGGGCGCGTATCGCGTGAAGCTCGCCGGCTACCTCGACTGGGAGCGTCCTGCACGCGGCTATCCCAACATGTTCCTTCCTCCCTCTGCCGTTGCCGAGATAGACGAGGAATGGCAGGACTTCAAGCCGGTCTCGGCCGAGGAATTGTCCCCGATGTTCCGTTCCGACGCAGGGCGCAATATGGACCGCGCAAAGCCGCTTCTCCTCTGGGCCGCCGCGCTTACGGCGCTTTGCCTGCTCGTGAACACTCTCTTCCTTACAATCGAATCCCGCCGCATGGAAATCGCGACGCTGCGGATTCTCGGCATGACGCGCGGCGGTGTCGCCAAGATGGTCGTCCGTGAAGCACTCGCGCTTGTCGCTGCCGGGCTTGCACTTGGTATCAGCGGCGCAATTGCCGCGCTCTTCGCATACGTCGCGTGCGACGCCGAGACTTTCCCCGCAGGTACGGCAATCGGCATGAAGGGCGTAATAGCCGTTGTCGCTGTTGCCCCTGTCGTAGCAGTGTTTGGCGCTCTCCTTGCCTTGAAGCCGGCGTTCGCCGTTCGGCCGCTCGAGGCCGCGTCAGGCCGCGCGCCGCGCAAGAGACGGCTCGGAATGATTATCGCGTTCGCGTGCGGCTTCGGCGCGTTTGTCGCCGTCGAGACATGGGGCACGTCGCTTACAAAGCCGTTTATACCTTCGCCCGAGTGGCCAGACGCTATAGTCTCCATACTCCCTGGCGGCGTTTCGAGCTTCGACATAGAGCATCTGCGCAACTTGAAGGGCGTGAAGCGCATAGGCGAGCTTCAGCCGCTTCAGGTCAACATCTCGCCGCTTGAGGAACTAAAGGGCTTCGGCGGTGGCGGTGGCGGCCGCGGCGGACGCGCTCCAATGAAGCAGTACAGAAACGCGCTTCTCCTCGCAAGCGCGTGGCTCCCTGACTTCAAGTTTTCGCAGGGCGACCGCGAGTCTGCGGAGAAGGCGCTCGCGGAAGGCGACAACTGCGTCATAACCGAGATGATGGCGCGCGCCCGCAAGCTAAATGTCGGCGACGAACTCGTGCTTGACGCCGGGCGCGGGCTAATTATTCCGCTCAAGGTCGTCGGCGTAGTCGATCTCAACTGGCACATGGTGACGAGTCGCGCCCTCGTGCGTGGAATGAACAGGATGCCGGTCAACACCGATGGTCCCGTCTTCGTCTCCTTCGACACGCTTGCCGCCTGCGACGCAAGGCCGCAGGAATTCGTGAAGATGACGCATGTGTGGCTCGACTACGAGCCGGAATTTCTCGCCGCGAACGGCGTGTTCCCTGCGGGGCGCATTGTGGAGCGCGAAATTGTCGAGGCGCTTGGCGGCGCGTGGAGCGAGGATTCCGAAGGCGAGATTCGCGGCAACACCGTGCGTCTCCATTCGCGCGACGAGATTGCCGACGGAACGCTCGCGCACGGAAGCGACCTCGTGGGCGCGATGGCACGCGTGCCGTTCATCTTCGTCGCCGTCATCTCTCTTGGCTTCGTCGCGATGCTCGTCGCGTCGTTCGAGTCGCGCCGCCGCGAGTTCGCCGTTCTTCGCGCAGTCGGCGCGACGCGGTTCCAGCTTGCTAAGGTTCTTGTTGGCGAGGCGCTTGGAGTTGCGGTTGTCGGTGTCGCGCTCGGGCTCTTGCTTGGCGCGCCGCTTGGCTGGCTCTGCACGACGGGTACGCGCGCGGCAATGGCGAACTGGGGGCTTCCCGCGACTTTCGTCGTGCCGATGCCGATCATCGCCAAGGGCGCGTTCTTCTCGATTGTCTTCGCCCTTGCGGTCGCCATTCCCGCCGCCCTCGCCATCGTCCGCCGCTCCATCCACCGCTAACGGCGATTGGTGGCGGGTGCAACGAGATTTATGCAGAGGTGTTTGGCGCTACGCGCGACCACGAAAATCCACTAACCACTAGTCACTAGTCACTAACCCCTGACCCACCACTCTCCAACTCCAACTTCCCAAAATCTCTCTGCGTACTCTGCGTCTCTGCGCCTCTGCGTTAAAAAAACCTTTATAAGAAATCTACCCACCATTCTCCAACTCCAACTCTGAACTCCAACTCTCTGCCCCCTGACCCCTAACTCCTGACCCCTGACCCCTAATCGTTCGATGAGACAACGACTGCGTCGATATGGTATAATTGACGCATGAAGAACAATTGCATTTTCTGCGCGATCGCCTCTGGCGAGATTCCGAGCTTCAAGGTCTACGAGGACGACGTCGTTCTCGCCTACCTCGACATCAATCCGTTCTCGAAGGGCCATGTCCTCGTGATCCCGAAGGAACATACGGAAGGGCTTCTCGACACGCCCGACGCGACGCTCGCCGCCGTCATCGCGCGAGTCAAGAAAGTCGCGGCGCACGTCAAGGAAGCGCTTCCCTGCGACGGCTTCAACATCCTCCAGAACAACGGCGAGGCCGCAGGGCAGACCGTGAAGCACGTCCACTTCCACATCGTCCCGCGTTACGGCATGGAGCCCATCTCGTTCGAGAACCACAAGGGCGACATGGATGCCCTTAAGGCGCTTGCGGAGCGGATTCGCCTCTAATGGGAAATTCCCGCAGATCGGCGGCGTTTATCGTCGCGCGGTGGATCGCCACGAAGGACTTTCCCTCGTCGATGCTGCCGACTGGCGCAGACCGCGCGTTTGTCCAGGACATCGTCTACACGACGATACGCCGCATCCGCCCCTTGAGGAAGATCCTCGGCGCGCTGATGAAGCAGTGGCCGAAGGGCGAGCTTGAGGCGCTTCTCTACGTTGGCGCCGCGCAGATACTCTACATGCCTGACGTTCCCGATTTTGCCGCGGTGAGCGAGACGGTAGAGGCGGCGAAGGCGTGCGAGAACCCGTCGATTGCGAAGGTCGTGAACGGCGTTCTTAGAAACGTCATCCGCCGCCGCGAGGAATTTGAGAAGATGGTTGCGGAAGCTCCGCTCGAAGAGCGAGAGAGCTTCCCGACTGCGCTCGTCAGGCGCTGGGAACGCCGCTTCGGCGCCGAGAACGCCGCGCGGCTATGCGCTTGGCACAATACGCCCGCCGAGACTTTTATCGCGAGACGCGACGGCAGTTTCGTCAAGCTCGAGCGCGGACAGCGCGTCGAGGACATCCCTGGCTACGCCGAGGGCGACTTCATTGTGCAGGATCCCGGCACTCGCCTTGCGATTGAACTGCTTGACCCTAAGCCCGACGAACGAATTCTCGACGCGTGCGCGGCACCTGGCGGAAAGACAGTCCAGATCGCGTGGCGTGGAGCTTCCGTCGTCGCCTGCGAAGTGAACCCGAAGCGCCGCCGCCGTCTCGAGGAGAACCTTGCGCGGCTAAAGCTTGACGTCGAAGTCATTCCGGAACTCCCGTCTCTTCCTGAAAACTTTCAACTTTCAACTTCAAACTTTAAACTCTTTCATAAGGTGCTTGTCGACGCGCCTTGCTCGAACACTGGCGTCCTGCGCCGCCGTCCCGACGCGCGGTGGAACTGGAACGAGGAAAAGCTTGCCGCCCTTGTGAAGCTCCAGTCCGAGATCCTCGACGCCTGTGCATCGCGCGTCGCCCCCGGTGGTTTGCTCGTCTATTCCACGTGCTCGAACGAGCCCGAGGAAAACGAAGCGCAGGTCACCGCATTTCTCGCGCGGCATCCCGATTTCTCGCTTGAGGAGTCGCGCGAGTCGATTCCTTTCGATAGTGGGACCGACGGCGCGTTTGCCGCGCGTCTCAAACGAAACCCCGCGTGACGCGATTGCCGCGTTTTTGATATAATGCCCACTGCATTCAATCTACATCGGAAGGACCACCTATGCTGACAGCTTTCATCTTCGCGGCAATTCTCGCCTCGCCTGGAGAGGTCGAGCTTGATAAGAAGCTTCCCGCCATCTTCGAAAAAAGCGCCGCGCACTACCGCGCTATCGACGCCGCGGCGACGCCGCTGATGAATTCTGGCGATCCGAAGGCGACCGTGCCGCACGGCGACAAGCCACACGGGGAGCGGCTTGTCCCTCACGGTTGGGACGCGAAGAACGGCAAGCCCGACATGCGTTCCATCTACTGGTGGACCTCCGGCCATTTCCCGGGGTCGCTCTGGTATCTTTACGAGGCGACGGGCGACAAGTTCTTCAAGGACCGGGCGATTGTCTGGACCGAGTCCATTGCGCCGAACTCGAAGGTCTCCGACAACCACGATGTCGGCTTCATCATGTACTGCTCGTTCGGCAACGCCCGTCGTCTTCTCAGGACTGACAAGTACGATGCGCTGCTTCTTGAGACGGCATCGTCGCTCTCGAAGCGCTTCAACCCCCGCCTTGGGCTTATTCGCAGCTGGGGCCCGCTTGACGAGAAGAAAGACTTCCTCGTCATCCCCGACAACATGATGAACCTCGAGCTTCTCGAGTGGGCGGCGAAAAACGGCGGCGACAAGCGGTTTGACGGAATCGCGCGTTCGCACGCGACGAAGACGATGGCGCACCATTTCCGCGCGGACGGCGGCACCTACCATGTCCTCAACTACGACCAGCGTCCTGGCTTCCATGGCGCGGTGCAGGAAATCCGCCGCGGGCAGGGGCTCTCGTGCGAGACGGCGTGGAGCCGCGGGCAGTCGTGGGCAATCTACGGCTACACGATGATGTACCGCGAGACGAAGGATCCCGCCTACCTCGCCTTTGCCCAGAAGGTATCCGACTTTGCGATCAACAATCCCAACATGCCTGAAGACGGCGTTCCCTACTGGGATTTCGGCGCGCCCGGCGAGGAGCGCGACTCCTCCGCCGCGTCGGTAATGGCGTCGGGGCTTCTCGAGCTTTCGACTTTCGTCGGCGGCGAGAAGGGCGCTAAGTACCGCGCGTTCGCGGTTAAGCAGCTCCTTTCGCTCTGCTCCGATGCATATTTCGCAAAGCCCGGCGAGAACGGCGACTGGCTCCTAAAGCACGGCGTCGGCCACAAGCCGGCCGGCGGCGAGATCGACACGCCGCTCGACTACGGCGACTACTACTTCCTCGAGGCGCTTCTGCGCTTCCGTCGCCTCGCTGCCGGCTTCGCCCCCTAATGATTTCTACCTCTAATTATTTCTACGCTATGAAAAAAAAGATGAATATGGTAATCGCCCAGTCGGGCGGCCCCTCGATGGTAATCAACCAGTCGCTCGTAGGCGCGGTGCTTGAAGCCCGCAAATCGGCGAAAATAGGCAAGATCCTCGGTGCACGGCACGGCATCCTTGGCATCCTTGGAAACGACTACATAGACCTCAGGAAACCTTCTGCGAAGAAGCTTGAGGCGATTGCCGAGACTCCCTCGTCGGCGCTCGGCAGCTGCCGCAAGAAGCCTGACGCCGCTGACTGCCGCGCGATTTTCGAGGCGTTCAGGAAGCTGAATGTCGGCTACTTCTTCTACATCGGTGGCAACGATTCCGCAGACGCCGCGCGCATCGTCGCTGAGGAGGCCGAGAAGGAGGGCTATCCGCTCGTCGTTTACCACATCCCGAAGACGATCGACAACGACCTTCGTTCGTGCGACCACACGCCCGGCTTTGGCTCTGCGGCTCGCTTCGTCGCGAGCGCAATTCGCGGCGACGACCTCGACAACCGCGCGCTTGGCGGCGTCAAGATCGACGTCATCATGGGCCGCGACGCCGGCTTCCTCACCGCGGCGTCCGCGCTTGCCCGCATCCGTCCCGACGATGGCCCGCACCTCATCTATCTTCCCGAAGTCCCGTTTAGCGAGGCGAAGTTCATAAAGGATGTCAAGGCGGCGCTCAAGAAGTTTGGTCGCTGCGTCTGCGCTGTCTCCGAGGGAATTCGCGGCAAGGACGGCATCGCGATTGGCGCGAAGCTCGGCTCCGGCGAGAAGGACAGCCACGGAAATGTGCAGATGTCTGGAACGGGCGCGCTTGGCGATGCGCTTGCCCGCATCCTCAAGGAGAAAGCGAAGGTGAAGCGCGTCCGCGCCGACACATTTGGCTATCTCCAGCGCTCCTTCCCTGGCATCGCCTCGAAGGTCGACCAGGCCGAGGGCCGCGCGGCAGGCGCGGCGGCGGTAAAGGCGGCGCTGAAGGGCGAGCTTTCCAAGGGCACGATTGCTATCGTCCGCGAGGTGTCGAAGAAGTACCGTGTGGCGTTTGCTCCGGTGCCGATTCAGAACGCGGCGAAGTACACGAGGTCGGTGCCGAAGGAGTACATAGCGAAGAACGGCCACGACGTGACCGAGGCGTTCCTCGCGTACGCTCGCCCGATCGTCGGCGACCTTCCGCCTTGCGAGATATTCTAAAGGTTCGGCGGCGGCCGAAGGCTCCTCCTCGTGGACCCTCGGCGAATACGCCGTATCCACTCGCTCGGACCTTCGCTCCACCGCCGAACAAGCAGTTGAATTTGGCGGTGGCCGAAGGCTCCTCCTCGGGGAGCCCTCGGCGAATACGCCGAATCCCCTCGCTCGGACCTTCGCTCCACCGCCTCGCCTTCGCCCCCCCACTCTCCAACTCCAACTTCCCAAAACCTCTCTGCGTACTCTGCGCCTTAGCGTCTCTGCGTTAAAAATCTACCCACCACTCTCCAACTCCAACTCTGAACTCCAACTCCCGACTCCTGCGTACTGACTCCTGACCCCTAACCCCTGACCCCTAACCCTTGACCCCTAGCCTCTAACTTTCGTGTCCTTTAGTGTGTCGCGAAGGCGACTTTTCGTGTCCCGACATGGCGGCAAGCCGAAAGGCCGGATGCGGAGAGGTGCCGCTGGCAGAGGCGTATGCCTCTAGCCTAGGCGGCGCCTCGACGTGGACGAATCGCGGAACGCGATTGCCGACATGGAGGGTTTTCGTGGTCGCGCGCCAGCGCAAGTCGGACTACCCCTACCGTACTATCACACTTCGTGCTGAAATTATGATATAATATCCAGATTTCAAGGAGTCAAAAGGATGGCTAAACTGACATTCAAAGAGGAGCTGTGCAAGGGATGCGGGCTTTGCGTGACCGCATGCCCCAAGAAAATTCTTGCAATTTCAAAGACGAAGCTGAACCATAAGGGTCACGCGCCTGTAGAGTTGACGAAACCCGAAGAGTGCGTCGGCTGCGCGAGCTGCGCGATGATGTGTCCAGATTGCGTAATTACGGTTGAGAGGTAAGGGAAAAATGGGCGAAAAGGTACTGATGAAGGGCAACGAGGCGATCGCCGAAGCGGCGATACGCTGCGGTTGCCGGCACTATTTTGGTTATCCGATCACGCCGCAGACCGAAATCGCGGCGTACATGGCAAAGCGCATGCCGAAGATCGGCGGCACGTTCCTCCAGGCGGAAAGCGAAATCGCCGCGATCAACATGGTCTATGGCTGCGCCTCGACTGGTCGCCGCGCGATGACTTCGAGCTCGAGCCCGGGCATCTCGCTCAAGGCCGAGGGTATGTCGTACCTCGCGGGTGCCGATCTTCCCGCGCTTATCGTCAACGTCCAGCGCGGCGGTCCTGGCCTCGGCGGCATTCAGCCGTCGCAGTCCGACTACTTCTTCATGACGCGCGGCCCCGGCCACGGCGATTTCCACATCATCGTCCTCGCGCCCGCCACGGTGCAGGAGATGGCCGACATGACGCGTCTCGCGTTCGAGCTCGGCGAGAAGTACCGCATGCCCGCGATGCTGCTCGCTGACGGCACGATGGGCCAGATGATGGAGCCGGTCGTTCTTCCCGAAGACACGGTCGATCCCGAGACGATCCCCGCGACAAAGCCGTGGGCGACGACTGGCACGCAGATGAAGCGCGCTCACAACATCGTGAACTCCCTCTACCTCAAGCCCGACGAACTCGAGAAGACGAACTTCGAGCGCTTCGAGCGCTACGCGAAGCTCGAGAAGGACGAGTGCCGCTGGGAGGAATACCTCATGGACGACGCCGA
Source organism: uncultured bacterium (assembly GCA_902780865.1). GTDB lineage: Bacteria > Verrucomicrobiota > Kiritimatiellia > RFP12 > UBA1067 > UBA1067. The sequence continues at coordinate 2,250 of CACZHC010000033.1, read as the reverse complement.
AGTGTGCGTCATCTCGGTCGGCATCACCGCGCGCGTCGCGAAGAACGCGATCGCCGCCGCCCGCAAGGAGGGCATCAAGGTCGGCATGATCCGCCCGATCACCCTCTATCCGTTCCCGAAGGAACCGATCGCCAAGGCCGCCGCGAAAGTAAAGAGCTTCCTCACGGTCGAGCTTAACATGGGCCAGATGAACGAAGACGTGAAGCTCGCAATCGGATGCTCCAAGCCGGTCGCCATGTGCAACCGCGTCGGCGGCATGATCCCAAGCGCCGACGAAGTTCTCGCCGCGATCAGGAAGGAGGCGAAGTAAAATGGCAATCGTTTTCCAGAAGCCGAAGGCTCTCACGGACGTCCCGTACCACTACTGCCCGGGCTGCACGCACGGCATCGTCCACCGTCTCGTCGCAGAGGCGATTGACGCGCTCGGCATCGAGGGCCGCACGGTTGGCATCGCGCCGGTCGGCTGCTCCGTGATGGCGTACGACTACTTCAAGTGCGACATGATCGAGGCCTCCCACGGACGCGCCCCGGCGGTCGCGACAGGCGTCAAGCGCTCGATGCCCGACAACATCGTCTTCACCTACCAGGGCGACGGCGACCTCGCGTCCATCGGCCTCTGCGAGACGGTCTCTACCGCGTGCCGCGGCGAGAACATCACGATCATCTTCATCAACAACGCGATCTACGGCATGACCGGCGGCCAGATGGCGCCGACGTCGCTCATCGGCCAGGTCACGCAGACCTCCCCCTACGGGCGCGACGCGAAGACCCAGGGCATGCCGATCAGGATCTGCGAGCTTCTCGCGACGCTGGACGCGCCTGCGTATCTCGAGCGCGTCGCCGTCAACTCGGTCGCGCACGTCAGGCAGGCGAAGAAGGCGATACTGAAGGCGTTCAAGAACCAGGTCGAGGGCAAGGGCTTCTCGCTCGTCGAGGTCGTCTCGACGTGCCCGACAAACTGGGGTCTCACGCCCGACAAGGCGTGCCAGTTCGTCGAGGAGAAGATGATTCCGTTCTACCCGCTCGGATGCTATAAGGATAGGGGTTAAGAGTTGGAGTTCAGAGTTGGAGTTGGAGATAGGAGTCAGTAGTCAGTAGTCAGGGGTCAGTAGTCAGTAGTCAGGAATAAGGAAAGAAGAGAGTTTGAAATGACGTACGAAACTATAATGGCGGGATTCGGCGGACAGGGGCTCCTGTTCTCCGGCAAGGTTCTCGCCCATGCCGCGCTAATCGAGAACAAGGAACTTTCGTGGCTTCCCTCTTACGGGCCCGAGATGCGCGGCGGAACGTGCAACTGCTCGGTGATAGTCTCCGACGATCCTGTCGGCTCCCCGATCATCGCGCACCCGAACGTGCTGATGGTGATGAACGAGCCGTCTCTCGACAAGTTCGAGGACACCGTCGCCGCCGGCGGCACGATTTTCGTCGACTCGTCGCTCATCGCGCGCAAGGTGCGCCGCACCGACGTCGAAGTCGTCTACATCCCCGCCACCAAGATGGCGACCGACATGGAGGCGAAGAGCCTCGCGAACATGATCATACTCGGCGCGATCGTCGAGAAGCTCCGCTGCGTCAACCCAGACATGATCGCGACCGCGCTCAAGGAGACGATTTCCGCGCGCAAGGCCGCGCTCCTCGACCTCAACCTCAAGGCAGTCGAGGCGGGCCGCGAGTTCATCCGCGGACAGAAGGCTTAACATCCAAGACACAAACAAAAAAGAGTAAAACAAAACAAGGGAAACAAGACCCATGAAAAAGCAAGACAAGAAGTACGTATATTTCTTCGGTGCGGGCCAGACCGAAGGCAATGCAAACATGCGCGAGCTGCTCGGCGGCAAGGGCGCGAACCTCGCCGAGATGGCGGGACTCGGACTCCCCGTTCCCCAGGGCTTCACGATCACGACCGAGGCGTGCACGCGCTACTACGACGACGGCAAGAAGATCGGCGCCGACATCCAGAAGCAGGTGATGGAGTACATCGACAAGCTCGAGAAGTCGGCCGGCAAGAAGTTCGGTGACCTCAAGAACCCGCTGCTCGTCTCCGTCCGCTCCGGCGCGCGCGCGTCGATGCCCGGCATGATGGACACGATTTTGAACCTCGGCCTCAACGAGAAGGTCGTCGAGACCCTCGCCAAGCAGACGAAGAACCCTCGCTGGGCCTGGGACTGCTACCGCCGCTTCATCCAGATGTTCTCCGACGTCGTCATGGAGGTCGGCAAGAAGTACTTCGAGAAGCTGATCGACGAGATG
>CACZHC010000032.1 GCA_902780865.1 uncultured bacterium | reverse complement strand
TTGATACCCAGAGTTCTGGTTCGACTCCAGATGGGACAACCAGCGTTTCGTTAACAAACCGTTAACATTCATTTCCTATAATGGCGTCGTTCAATCGGGAGATACCCGAAGAAAGGAATGACACCATGAAAAAGACAGGAACAGCATTGACAGTCGCTTCGGTCGCCGCGGCAATAACGCTGATAGGCTTCGCCGCCGCATCATGCGACGAAAAGAAGGACGTCTCGCAGAAATCTTCCGAGGCGTCGATCGTCACGAACGACAACGGCAGCGTCGCAAGGACCTACGTCGAGGCGACAGTGACCACCAACGGCAACATGGTCACCGAGCGCAGGCGCGAGACGCGCACCACGCTCGACGCCGACGGCAACATGCTCGAAAGCTCCACGAGCGAATACGCCCAGAGCTATCCCGTCGGCGAGGAGGGAATGGCCTCGTTCTCGACGCGCGTCGAGCAGAAGGAGGACGAGAAGCCAGACGCCAAGGTCGAGGAGGGTTTCCTCGGGCTTAAGTTCGGCGAGGAGTTCAAGGGCACGAACCTCGTCTCCGACATCGAAGAGCCGACGCTCCTGCGCGCGACGTTCACGCCTGCGAAGAAGCTCGCCGGATTCGACGACTACTACGTCTACGTGACTCCCAAGACCCACAAGGTCGTCAAGATCTACGCCTGCGCGAAGGAGGCGGTCGATCCGGGCACGAACTGGAGAAGGCACTATCTCATCGAGGCCCTCGAGAAGCGCTACAACACGTGGGCGCGTCCGCGCAGCTGGTGCCGCCCGATCTACACGTTCGCCATCGGCTCAGGCCGCTTCGTGACCGCCTGCCTCGCGGACGCTTCGCGCGACTACGAGACGGTGCTTGTTGCATGGGATGACGCTCTTCTCACGACAGCAGCCGACGAGACGGAGGAAATCCGCCGCGAAGCAAGGAAGAACGCCGCCGAGAAGCGCAAGGCGCAGGTCGACGACGCGGCTTCCGCATTTTGATTTACCCCCTAGGCGCGGCAAATACGCCGCGCCGTTTTTTGATATAATATCCAAAATTTCAGACACAAACTGAATAGAAAACCATGCTTGAAGTAAAGAACCTTGAGAAGCACTTCGGCGATTTCGTCGCGGTGAAGGGCGTTTCCTTCTCCGTCAAGGCGGGCGAAGTGCTTGGCTTCCTCGGGCCCAACGGCGCGGGAAAATCTACGACAATGAGGATGATCACGGGATTCCTCCCGCCCACATCCGGAACAGCGGTCATCGACGGCCATGACATCACGTCCGACCCAATCGCCGCCAAGCGCGCACTCGGGTACCTGCCGGAGTCCGCGCCGAGCTACCGCGCGATGACAGTGCGCGACTACCTCGCGTTCGTCGCGTCCGTGAGGAGCGACGCGTGCCCGGACGTCAAGAAGGCCGTTGACGAGGTTATCGTCAAGGCGAAGCTCGAGAAGGTCGCCGGACAGACGATCGAGACGCTTTCCAAGGGCTACCGCCAGCGCACCGCGTTCGCTGCGGCGATCATCCACGATCCGAAGGTGCTCATCATGGACGAGCCGACCGATGGACTCGACCCGAACCAGAAGTTCACCGTCCGCGAGATGATCAAGTCGATGGCGAAGGAAGGCAAGGCCATCATCATATCGACGCACATCCTCGAGGAGGTCGACGCGGTCTGCACCAAGGTCGTCGTCATCGCCGACGGAGAGAAGAAGTTCGACGGCACGCCCGCCGAGCTGAAGGCGAAGGATCCGAGCGGAAAGCTTGACGTCGTGTTCCGCAACCTCACGATGAAGGCATGAGAAAGGGAGGCGGAAAGATGAAAAACATAAAGGCTGTATTCAAGCGCGAGTTCAAGGCGTACTTCGATTCGCCCGTCGCGTACGTGTTCCTCACTGCGTTCCTCGTGCTCGCCGGGTTCCTCACCTTCGGCGTCGCGATGTTCTTCGAGCGTCGTCAGGCGGATTTGACTCCGTTCTTCTTCTGGCACCCGTGGGTGTACCTGCTGCTCGTTCCGGCCGCGACGATGGGCGTCTGGGCCGACGAGCGCCGCAACGGAACGGCGGAGCTGCTGCTCACGCTGCCTGTCACGATCACCGAAGTCCTCGTCGGCAAGTTCCTCGCCGCGTGGAGCTTCGTCGGCATCGGCCTTGCGCTGACGTTCCCCGTCGCTCTCACGGCAGGCTACCTCGGCTCGCCCGACTGGGGCGCTGTGTTCTGCGGCTATCTCGGCTCGCTGCTCCTCTCTGGCGCGGCAGTCGCGATAGGCGTCTTTGCGTCCACCCTGTCGCGCTCGAGCGTCGTCGGATTCGTCGTGTCGCTTGCGCTCGTGTTCCTCCTGCTCATCATCGGATTTGACCCGGTGATCGGCGCGGTCGCTGCATGGGGCGTTCCCACCGCGATCACCGACTCCGTCGCGTCCTGCTCGCTCCTCTCGCACTTCGAGTCGATGCGCAGGGGCGTCGTCGACTTCGCTGATATTGGCTACTACTTCGCGATGATGGTGTTCATGCTCGCGGCCGCGAAGACGGTAACGGACGGACGCCGCGGCGCCTCGAAGGGCATCGTCGGACTCGTTCTCGTCGGCGCGATCGCCGCGTCGTCTGTCGTGATTCTCGCGAACCTTCCGCTCCGTTGCGACATGACGGCCGAGAACCTCTACACGCTCTCGAAGGGCTCCAAGGCCGTTCTCGGACAGCTCACCGAGGACGTCACGCTCAAGTACTACGTCAGCTCCTCGTCCGCAGAGATGCCGATGGCGCTCAAGACATACGCGAACCAGGTCGGCAATCTCCTCAAGGAATACGAGCGCGCGGGCGGCGGTCGGCTCGTCGTCGAGGAGTACGACCCGAAGCCCGACTCCGACGCGGAGGAATGGGCGCAGCGCTACGGCGTAGAGCCGCAGACGGGTGGGAATCCGTTTGGGCAGGGCATCTACTTCGGTGTCGTCGCGGTATGCGGCGACCGCGAGGAGACGTTGGGCGTCCTCTCGCCCCGCACCGAGTCGACGCTCGAATACGACTTGACGCGCCTCGTCACGCGCGTCGCGTGGCCAGAGAGGCCGGTCGTCGGCGTCATGACCTCGCTCCCCGACGTCCTCGGCGGACAGATGAACCAGATGATGATGCAGATGGGGCAGCGTCCGCCGCAGGGCTGGGCCGCGTTCAGCGAGCTCGCGAAGGACTACGACGTCCGCACTGTCGAGCCGGACGCCGAGAAGATCGACGATGACGTCAAGACGCTCGTCATGGTCCATGCGAAGAACCTCTCCGACAAGACGCTCTATGCAATCGACCAGTTCGTCCTGCGCGGCGGAAAGCTCGTCGCGTGCGTAGACCCGTTCTCGATCAAGGACATGCAGAGCTCGCGCTCGCAGCAGAATCCGATGATGGGGCAGATGGGCGGCGACGGACCCTCCACGCTCGGCAAGCTCTTCGACGCGTGGGGCGTCAAGTTCGAGGAGGGGAAGATCTCCTGCGACCTCGAGGCGGCGACGAAGCTCAACAACGGACAGGGCGGCGTCGAGTCCAACCCCGCGTTCCTCTCGCTCGGAACAGCCAACATGGACAAGGGCGACCTGATCGTCGCGGATCTCACGAACGTCATGTTCCCGTTCGCCGGCGCGTTCACGTTCGAGAAGAAGGACATGGACATCTCCTTCGAGCCCGTCATCACTACGTCTAAGGACAACTCCTGCTCGACGGACAAGATGGCGATGCAGTACGGCGGAATGAAGGACATGGTTCCGGACGGGAAGGAGCGCATCCTCGCCGCGCGACTCTCCGGCACGTTCAAGACCGCGTTCCCGAAGGGCCCGGACGGAACGAACGACGTTTCGAAGGCGCTCGCGGAGGGCAAGGGCAACGTCCTTCTCTTCGCCGACAGCGACTTCCTCGCGGACGACTTCTGCGTCCGCATGATGAGGACTCCGTTCGGCTCGATCCCGCAGCTCATCAACGAGAACCTCACGCTCTTCTCGAACGCTATGGAGCAGTTCGCCGGGCGAGAGGAGCTCATCGGCGTCCGTTCGCGCGGCGCGTCGGACCGTCCGTTCACCGTCGTGAACGAGCTCGAGGCCGAGGCGACGAAGAAGTGGCAGGCGCGCGAAGCCGCGTTCCAGGAAGAGCTCCAGCAGACGCAGCAGCGCCTCTCCGCGCTCCAGAAGGAGAAGAAGGGCGGCGAGCGCTTCATCCTCTCGAAGGAGCAGCAGGACGAGATCGTCAAGCTCCGCAAGAGCCAGGCCGAGACCCGCAAGCAGCTCAAAAACGTCCGCAAGGAGCTTACGGCCGACATAGACTCGCTGGGCCTTCGCCTGAAGATCATCAACATCGCGCTTGTGCCGGTGCTGGTGGTGCTGTTCGGGCTTCTGCGCGGATATCTGCGCAGGAAGCGCGCGTAAGGGTTGTCGAAAAAAGGGAAAGGATTTTTGAAATGACTACTAAGCAACTTGCAATCCTCCTTGGCGCGGCCGCCGTTCTCGGCGGCGCTGCGCTGTGCCTCTCATCCGGCTCGAAGCCCTCGGGCGCGAAGCTCAACGGAAAGGCCATCTTCCCGAAGCTCGACATCTCGCAGGTCGCGCGCGTCGAGCTCGGCGACAAGCTTAAGCTCGCGTCGGGCGAGAAGGGGTGGACGGTCGAGACATACCACAACTATCCGGCTGACCACGCGAAGCTCACCGAGAACCTCCTGAAGCTCACCGAGCTCAAGGTGGGGCAGGTCTCGCGTGGCAAGAAGATCGAGAACGCCGACGTACTGACGCTCAAGGACGCCTCGGGCAAGGAGGTCGCGTCCCTTCCGCTCGGCGAGAAGCACGCCAAGTGGGGCCACGGACGCTACGCGACGTTCGAGGGAGAGACCGTTCTCGTCTCCGACTCCTTGGACGCGTTCGGCACTGACGGCAAGTCGTGGGTCGAGACGAAGATCGTCGACACTCCGTGGATCTCGTTCAACGACATCGCCGAAGGGGTGTCCGAAGAGGACCTCGGCTTCGCGACAGGCGTCGTCGCGAAGGTTACGATCGCCGGGGACACGAACCGCGTCGCCACGATCGGCAACAAGGTGAAGGACGGCAGCGACCGTTACTTCAAGCTCGACAACTCCGACTGGGTCTACATCGTCCCCGGCTATTCCGTCGACAGTCTTCTCCCCAAGCCTCCGAAGGAAGAGGAGAAGAAGGAAGAGGTAAAGGAAGAGCCGAAGGAGGAGCCAAAACCCGAAAAGGAAGCGGCCAAACCGGCACAGGAAGAGCCCAAAGCCTGAGCCAGAAGAATCGGCAAAGGCGTCGTGAGCCCAGTACGTGCGGTGCGGCGGATTTGCCGCGCCGCTTGATGTATAGCGGTGGCGCGTCCGCAGCATCGATTTCGCGGTCTTTCACATTTTGCCAGTGCCGTCAAGCCTCTCGGCAAAATGACGACGCGTCGAAATCGGGTCGCTTCCGTCTTTTTCGCCGTCCCGTCGCATTGCGCCGAAACACCCCTTCGCTCCCGTGCGGCAAATCCGCCGCGCTGATTTTTATAATGTTGATGTTCTCGCAAAGCGGGTGCTGCGCGGGAATAGCCGATGCGGGGGAGAAATCCCGATAAGGCAAGCAGATTTGCCATTGTTTTGACAGGTGTTGTTTTGGTATACTATAAGCAAACTTGAGGTCGGAGGTCTAATGCCATGGCAGTTCCTGTAACATCGATATCGCTCCTGAAGGTTCTCGGCGAGGATGCGCAATCTCCACGCTGGACGGAGTTTGCCAATAAATACGCGTCTATGATAGACGGATATCTCATCGCGCACTTTCCCAAGGTGAACAAGGAGGAAGTCGTCAACGACACGCTGATTGTGTTGACGAAGAAACTGCCGCTTTACGAATATGATCCGGACACGAAAGGGCATTTCAGTAACTTTCTCATAGGTATCGTAAGGCGAAAGGCGCTCGAGCAGCTAAAGAAGTTCAGGCGCAATGAAGAGCGGTTTGTTTCTCTGGAGACAAAAGGTCAGTTTAAATGGAAGTACGAGAATCGGTCGTATTGCGCCGATCTCCGCGACTGGCGCAAGGAGGCTTACGAGGCGGCGCTAGCGCAGTTCATGGCGAACCCGAACCTGTCTTCTCGCGACAAGGAGATATTCCGCCGGACTGCGCTTAACGGAGAGGCGCCCGTGGATGTAGCTGAGATATTTGGCATTACACGCAACAATGTCGACCAGATCAAGGCCCGCATGACGGCGAAACTCAAGGAATTGGCGCTTAAGTACGCCAATGTCTGCGATTCGTAAAAACATATTGTAAGATTTTGCTGTCTGGTAGCCAATAACAAGTGATATGGCAGATAACTTCGAAGTTTGGCTTGCAGGGCGTGGTAAGGAGGAGCCTGAGGACGACGGCAGGCTCCTGCCGGGAACTGTTGTCGGCGATTACAGGATAGTCGCTCTTCTTGGACGCGGAGGTTTTGCCGACGTGTACAAGGCAAGCGGAAATAACGGCGAAGCGGTTGCGGTCAAGATTCTCCACAAGCTAGATGACAAGTCACGGGCAAGGTTCGTGCGGGAGTCTGAGATATTGTCGCAGATAAAGCACAGAAACATTCCAAGGCTATTGAGCTTCGGCAGCTGCGGCAACAGGCCGTATATGGTGACTGAACTCCTTAAGTGCTGTGAGTTGCCGTCGTCCGACCACAAGGTGGCGGTGTTCCTCTATCAGATAATGTCTGCCGCGGAAGCGTTGCATCGACACGGTTTCATCCACCGCGACATAAAGCCGTCGAACATACTTTCGAGGGACGACGGCTCTCCAGTGTTAATAGATTTCGGGCTCGCCGCGCCTATGTCCGCCGAAGTGCGGGAGAAGGACGGGCTTTCGATCGAAGAGGGAATGCGCATAGCCGTGGGAACCCCCGGCTATTCAGCGCCGGAGCAGTTCAGTGGACTCGCAGCCGGCAAGGCGGCGGACGTGCATGCGATAGGCGCGATGATCTATGCCTGCTACCAAGGGGAAATGCCAAGGTGCTGGCGGCGCATCTATCTTGCGGCCACGACATCGAATCCCAAGTCGCGGTATCAGACGATACAGGAATTGAGAAGGGCGGTGCGTATGCGGCATTTACGCAAGACGGCGCTCTGGGCTTTGGCCGTCGTTTTGCTCGGTGTGGTTGTTTTTATGATCGTGTCTTCGGCCCAAAAACATGCTGTTGTGGAGCGGATGCCGCATAAATTTCATGTAAAAGGGCGGTAAATAATTGTCATTTTATGAATAAATAGCATATATGGAGGAGTTATGAAACTGAGAATAATATTCTTGATATCGACCGTATTTGCGTGCTCGCTTGCATTTGCGTCTTACAAGGATTATGATTGCCAGGTTAGCTGCGCCGATACAGGTGACCTGAATATTGTGACATTGTGCGGCTTTACATTTGCCAAGCCGATCTCAATAGACCTTGCGCCGACCAATGCGCCAGATGAGAATGTGCAATATTCCATTTGTTGCCAAGTCATTTACAAGGACAACAAGATTCCTCGTCCCATGTCCGATGATGAATTAAAGACGGTGTTCAATACAGGGGCCATGCTGAATTCGTGGTTGACAGGGTTCATCTACGATAGGTATTGTGGGCAAGACTATGGGATTTTGCTGCAAAGTTATATCTCAGGGGATATGGCACAAAATGTCAATGAGGATTTCCCTGAATATGTAGCAGGTAAAATTTATCACATGGATCCGAGCGATTGTATTGATGTCAATGCAGTGACTGTCGTGGTAAATGCGGAAGGAGCGTTTAGAGAGGATATAGAGGCGGAGAATGCTTCGCAGGAATCTGAATAAATACCATTTGGCTGTGTTGTCTAGTTGCATATTGGGGTGTCTCCGCCCCATGACTGAGTGGTGAACGTAACATGTAAGAATCTTGATGCTCATAACCAGTAACTAGTAAAGAAAGGAAACCAAAATGGATAAAAGTAGCTTAATGTTGGTGGTTGGATTTGTCTTGGCCGGTTGCGCCGAGTTGGCGACAAACACTTCGGAGACGGTGGAGAGCAACCCTGCAGCACAAGGCGGGCGTGCCTATCAGCGTCACGACTGCAAGTATGTCCGTCTGAAAAGCATATTTGGTCTTTCGGATGATGTTCTTGCCGACACAAATCGATTTCAGCTTGGCGAGGCGCCTTATGGCATTCGCCTTGATCTCGACAAGCCATTTCTGGGTTGCAAGGAGGCTCGGGTGTATCTTGATGAGATGGTTTCTCCGTCACGGACAAGTGGCCGGTCGAAGGCTCACCAATTGCGGAGCGTCAAGTTGGAAAGAACTTTGCCTGATGATGCTGGATCTGAGGTGTTGCTTCGCGAAGCCAAAAGCATCGTTGCCGAGATATCAAAATGGTTGGGTGTGGGGATGCCAGAGGTTGAACTTGTCGATGTCAGCCGACGAGGAAAGAATTTGAAGCGGATTAGGTCAATGAGCGGCAGTACAAGTGTTCGCTTCAAATTGGCAGAGGGACAGGATATCGAGGTCCGGCTGATTGAAGGTCTATATGTCATGCGTGATGGAGTTCCTCGACTTGTTGATGCGCCTTCGATCAAGATTGACATTGCATACAATCCCGAGTTGGAGATCTCCGCCTCCGCAAGGTCCATGCGCAGGATGGATGGTGAGAAGCGGCAGGGCGAGAAAACAAGGGTTGACAAGGAGATAGATATCGGGCCAGATTGTTCTGATAAATTTGCCCAGGCGTTCCGTGATGCGATGAGGAATGGCAAAGAGAGTGCGGAAGAGAGGGAAGTGCGGAGAAACGAGCCTCAGCAAGAGCTTCAATATTCCGAGAAGCAGCGTGTGGCAGAGCGCGAAAGGCAGCGCCGTGAGCTTGATCAACTTCGGCAAGAGCTCAGAAGCCAGCGCGAGGTGCTCGATGCCGCAACACGGCTTAACTGATTGAGCCAAAGAGTCCGAAGCTCAACACCTCCAGCATCAAATGACATGGGTGATGATTTTGATAATTGGCTTGCAGAGCGGGAAAAAGAAGCTCCGCCGGGTGGAGATGGCCTTCCCCCGGGGACCATTATTGGCGACTACAAGATAGTTGCGCTTCTTGGTCGCGGCGGATTTGCCGAGGTCTATCGCGCGGATGGACCGAATGGCGAAGCTGTGGCGATAAAAATACTCCACAAGCTTGACGACAAGTCGCGGGCGAGGTTTGCGCGCGAATCGGAGATACTGTCGCAGATAAAGCACCGAAGCATTCCACGACTGCTGAGCTTCGGTAGCTGCGGGAACCGTCCGTACATGGTGACTGAACTGCTGAAGGGCTATGAGCTGCCGTCGTCCGACCGTGCAATCGCGAAGTTTCTGACGGAGATCATGTCGGCCGTCGAGGAGCTTCATAGACGCGGATTCGTCCATCGCGACATCAAGCCGTCCAACATCCTTTCGAGGGATGATGGGACTCCTGTGCTGATTGATTTCGGTTTGGCCACGCCGATTTCTGCGGAGCAACGCAACAGGGAAGATCTATCAATCGAAGCTGGAAAGCGTGTGGGTGTTGGCACTCCGGGATATTCGGCTCCCGAACAGTTCACGTCAGGCGATGCAACTGAAGCTTCCGATATACATGCCCTGGGCATGTTGATTAATGAGTGCTTCAGGGGGAACCCGCCTGCCAGCTGGTCCCATCTGGTGGAACGTTCGACATGCTCCATTAAGTCGCGCCGATACCAATCCATCAAGGAGATAATGGCGGCAATAGGTGATGCCTCTGACGCTCGACCAATGGCGGCATTGGTCGCAGAACTGTTAAGCATTCCCTTGCTTGTTGTTTGGGGAGCAGGTTGTGCATATTTTATGATAATCGCGATGATGGAGAAGATTAAATTGCCGGGCATAATTTCTATATGTGGTGTTGGGGTTTTTGTCTTTTTGGCATTAGTTGAATTTGGATTAAGGAGACGAAAGAATTGGGCACGCTGTTGTGTGATTGTGTTGGGATTCATTTGGATTTTCCCATACTTAAGCGCATTGCTACGACGAATTGCTGATAATGCGGACGGAATTTACTCGACATCCTTGACTATTCCTTCGATTTTGGTTGTCTCCCATACGATTCCCGCTGTGTTGCTTCTAAGGGCGGACGTGCGTCGGTGGTTCAAAACTGCAATTCATAGAGGCGATTGACATTTTGTAAGCATTGGCAGAAGGCAGCCGTCGTGCAGGAGTGAGACGATTCATTAACTCAAGATTGATATGGTTAAAATAGGATGCGATACTAAGATGATGTTAGATGCTCTACAGAAGGTAATGTCTGATCAAGATGGAAAATTATTGGAAGGAATGTTTGTCGACAACTACCGGATAGTCGCTCTTCTCGGCCGCGGTGGATTTGCTGAGGTCTATCGCGCGGATGGGCCGAATGGCGAAGCTGTGGCGATAAAAATACTCCACAAGCTTGACGACAAGTCGCGGGCGAGATTTGCGCGCGAATCGGAGATACTGTCGCAGATAAAGCACCGGAATATTCCACGGTTAATGAGCTTTGGTAGCTGCGGGAACCGTCCGTACATGGTGACTGAACTGCTGAAGGGCTATGAGCTGCCGTCGTCCGACCGTGCAATCGCGAAGTTTCTGGCGGAGATCATATCGGCCGTCGAGGAACTTCACCGACATGGGTTCATCCATCGTGACATCAAGCCATCCAACATCCTTTCGCGGGATGACGGGACTCCTGTGCTGATTGATTTCGGTTTGGCCACGCCGATTTCTACGGAGCAACGCAACAGGGAAGATCTATCAATCGAAGCTGGAAAGCGTGTGGGTGTTGGCACTCCGGGATATTCGGCTCCCGAACAATTCACGTCAGGCGATGCAACTGAAGCTTCCGATATACATGCCCTGGGCATGTTGATTAATGAGTGTTTCAGGGGGAACCCGCCTGCCAACTGGTCCCATCTGGTGGAGCGTTCGACATGCTCCATTAAGTCGCGTCGATACCAATCCATCAAGGAGATAATGGCTGCAATAGGTGATGCCTCTGACACTCGGCCAATGGCGGCATTGGTCGCAGAACTGTTAAGCATTCCCCTGCTTGTTGCCTCATTGCTTGGGTTTGTTTTTAGTGGTGGTCACAAATGTGGCATTTGTGTTTTTCTGTCCGCAGTTGAATTTGGGCTGAGGAAGCGTAAGAACTGGGCGCGGTGCTGCATGATTGCAATGGGGATATTTTGGCTTGTTAGCGTGCCGATGCTTGTTGTGAGTGGTGGGGTTGATGTTTTAAATGGTATAGTCATCTACTTAATCTATATTGTCTCTCATTCCATTCCTGCAATATTGCTTCTCACGCCAAGAGTGCGCCGATGGTTCAAGACGGCAATTTCATGATGGTGAAATGGCTATCTATGAGAGACCACAGTTCATGCGAATTCATGGCAGAATATGCGTCGTACTCTCTATGAGGAAAAGAGCGTTTGAGTCGCTCGGGTGACGCTATCTGTAAGAAACCAGACTTTCGATGACAGTAACAACTGTATGGCAACGGACAGATAGATAGTTCCCGACGAGTGCATGGCGGGGGCCTCTAGAAACAGAATGGACAATAGGCTGGCGAGAGTAAGAAATCTATAAGTAAGTGCCAGTAACGGTCTGACGCACGAGATACGAAAACAAATTGATAGGAGGTTAAACCATGAAACAAATAATAATTGGGCTTGCTTTGGCTGCCTTGGTTGGGTGTGTGCCGGGCGAGGCGACGATAAAGATCTCTGCGGAGAACGTGCGCAGGGTGCTTAAGGGCGAAGTCGTCGAAGTGCCTGTGCATGCAGAGGTGAAGATGGACGTTCCGGTTGACAAGTGGATGAAAGAGCAGAAATGCCCATTGTGCCAAAGGCCAGGAGGAAACCTGACGAATGCTGTGGATGAGGTGGATCGAAGAGTGTGCGCGGCGACTACCGTCTTGACGCTTCTGCTGGCAGATGGTTCCTGTGTGACTGGCGGTGTCAAGGTCGTTGGCACGAACGTCGTGTATTGGGCGAATGTCGATACAAAGTTTCTGTTCGGCACCGAGGAGGCGATGTTGGCGGCCAGCAACAAGGTGAATCAGTGCAATGGATTCTTCGTGCTGAACGACAAGGGCGAATTTGACCTGGAGTTTGGCAAGTGTGAGGATCTGAAGTCTCAAAAGCTTGAACAGATATGCGCTGTTCTTGATGGTGTTGCGAAAGGGTGCAAATGCTGCGATGTGTATGGTGATTTGCAGTCGGTATTGGTTATTGGGGCCTATGACTCGATTTCAGTAGTTCTCGAGGGCGACGGTCGGGGAGGTTTTTGTGTTGGGACCGATGATAAGCGTATTCTCGCCGAACAAATCGGCAAAGAGCTTAGATGCGTTGTTCATAGCAAGGATTCAGGCAATAGCAAGCTTAAGTTGAAAATGGAATAAACAAGGAAACTGGCGGTCGAATTGCATAGGAGACTTGGTGATGGCTTGTGTAAGAAGATAGATGCTTGTAGCCAGTAATGGGTGTATGAGAATTATGATGCGGATTAGCGTAAAGTCTGTCGCGTCGATCTGTGTCTAACTAAAAAAGGGCAGATGTCTAGGAGGAGCGAAATGAGTTTTACCGGTTGGAGAGAATGGGATGCGGATAATTGCTGTCGCGGAAGAATTGTTGATCCAAATGAAGAGTATTTTCCATGTTGGTGTACGAATTGCTACACAATGTTTAACGATGTCGACGATTTGGACGAAGACGACGCTGCCGCCTATGAGGAGGATTTTCGAGTTTGTCCTAATTGTAGGCGTAGTGATGGCATAACATACGCTGATTAATCCATTTCGTGTGGACACTGAGTGAGAATAAGCCCGATTATTGCAAGGGCAAGCTGGAACGCCACTTGGACATTTGGAGAACTGGCTGCAAAGCTTGGGCTCAGATCTGCTTGGCGTGCTGGGCAATTTGTTGGTCTTGCGTGGCGTTACTTTGCAAGGCGCGGTGATTGCTACACCTGTTCGGCAATTTCGCGCGTGTTCCGCTCAAAGTATTAATTTCGAATCCGGTGCTCACGCCGGAAGTAAAAAACGTGGGGCGGATTTGAAAAAAGTGGAATCGCCGCGAAACCGAATGGATTCCAGCCGCATCCGGCTGCGGTCAGATGCTGGGGGAAGGCCCCGGCAGAAAGGAAAATGGCCGGCGATGCCGACGCATGAAGATGCGCGTCAGACTGGGTTCGCATAAAGAACCCGCCCCGTTCGGCCGGGGGCCAGAGGATGTACGTCCTCTATTGCTCGGCCTGCCGTCAAACGCAGGCCGAGCTTTTGATTTGCGGTTATTTAATTGGGGGCCAAGTGGTACTGAAAGCGTGTAAGAAATCCCGCTTGTGATGACAGCAATAAGTGTATGGCAACGGATCGACAGATTATTCTCGATGAGTGCAGGGCGGCAGTGGCGCAGTACTGCTGCTGCGATGCGCGAGGCGCGGACGCGAGTTCGCGCCGCGACAGCGTCTACTATCTCGACTTCGTGGACATATATGAGATATGCCTGGATGTCGCCCAGCGCGTGAAGGGCGAACGGATGTTGGCTTGGAACGAGTTTCTTGAGATAAGCGACTGCGTCTTTGCTGTTTCCAAAACCGGAGAGGAAGATCATGAGCAAATGCCGCAATTATGATCTTGACGTTCTGAAGAAGATGCCGAAAGAGCTGGTGGGGGCGGAGTAAGCCCGAACACCTGTTCTGCCAGCGGCGAAATTGCTGGAGATTTGGTATAGAGTAAACAACAACATACAGAAAGAAAGGCAAACTAACATGAAAAGACTAATGATGATTATCGGTTGCGTCACGATGGCGATGACTGGATGCGTCACGCGTAAGGCGGTGGTTCAGGAGGAAGGCGATGACAGCTTTCCTGGAGTTACGAGGTTGGAAGCAAGGCATGCCCATCTGAAGAGCGTGCTGGGCATAGACGATGTGGTCCTCGCCGACACGAACAGGTTTGTGCTTGGCGAAGGCTCGTACATCCATGAGTTCAAACTCGACAAACCCTTCGGTGGATTCGTTGAGGCGTGTGTATATCTCGACAAGATGGAAGATTTTCATTTGCGCAAGTCGGACGGCAAACCGCATCGACTTCGCAGCGTGAAACTGAGGCGCCAGATTCCCGTAGGCGCTACGGACAAAGATGCCGTTTCCAAGTGGCAGTCCGCTTGCGATTTTGTTGCGGACATGCTCGACGTGGAGTCGCCTGAAGTAGAGCTTGTTGACGTTGAGGAGTGGCGCACGAAGGCGAAAGTTTTCATGGAGATTGGTCAAGTCCACTCGTGCGTAACATTTTGTCTTGCGGACGATCAGGATATAGATGTCCGTTTGACTGAGCCTATCTATGTCATGCGAGACGGCCGGGCAACACAAGTAAGTCCGGGGTATGTGGAGATTGATCTGATGTACAACCGCAGTCTTTGTATTGGAGGTGGTGGCAGACAGAAGGCAGGAGACGAAGAAAAGGTGGAGAAGGAGATTGCGTTCGGTCCCGACTGCAGCGACAAACTTGCCGAGACGCTCAAGGTCGGCATTGCAAGGCGGGCTAAACATGCCAGGCGCAAACAGGGTAAGGAAGACGGGAGCAAGACCAAGTGATGCCTAATCGTGGTTTCAAGGAGGTATATATGTCGGCAAAATGGAAACATTTGACGTGGAAGCAGATAGCGATGATGGTGCTCATCGTGATTTCCGGCTGGATTCTCATTGGTGGCATTGATTGCGCACCGCCGGACGATTCCGATCTGATCATTCCACTTCGCGACAAGCCTTTTGAGGGTGATGGAAATGGCTGGGCTATGCTCTCGAATGTGCTTGAGCAGGAGACTGCTTACGAATCATGCGATGGAGATGGATGTATCTCATTATATGACAGAGAAGCACTTTGGTGGTATGCCGATCCTGATTGTATTATTTTCGATGATGATGTGCATGATCCCAATGTATTAGCGTTCTTTACCAATGCTGTGACCGGCAGAACGTATGTCGAGACGCTTCTGAAGTCAAATGAGTTGCTGCTTGCGGGAATCGACGCCGCAATTGCCGCGCCGACATACGATCCGCCATTAGTGCCGCCTAAAAGTCTAGGCGGAGATATCCCAGCTATTCAGCTCTTCCCCCTGCTCGACGTGCATCGATGTGAGCTTGCAGCGCGCGTCAAATGCGCAGTCGAAAAAGGTGATTTTGACGCGGCCATCGAATACTTCGGAAGAAACTTGCGCTTGGCTACTCTCTTGCAAACTCGTTGCAATGGTTTTATCGAGTACCTTGTAGGAACGTCACTGTATAGGGGAGATGTGAATCTCCTGGGCCGATTGTTGGATGATTTTGCCATTCCTGTTGAGACGCTTCGCCAATTTGACGAACTGCTTAAAGATCTTCCAGGATTCTCGCCAGAGGCATCCGCCCATGCGTTAAAGTTGGTATACTCCTATGACAAGGCGGTATGCATGAAAAGGCGGGTGGATATCGTGTTTCCCGAGGTGGATATCGTGTTTTCCGATAAGTCTGGTTTTACAAAGCAGCTGTTGTATCCACTTGCTCGTTATGCCTTCCATCCGAATCGATATCTTTGCGCAGAGGCCAAGAGTATACGTGAAGCATTGCGAGGAGAGACCATCGAAAACTGGAAGTGTGAGCGAAGGGAAGGCAGGTGGCTAGACGCCCTTATCCCTAATGTCTTTGGGCGCATATTTGGCGATAATAATTATGGTCGCTGTCTAAAGCAAGCCAAGGAATCAGCCTTAATAGATATTGCAGCTGTTCGCCGTAAGATCTCGGAAAGAATTGACGCGCAGCAGACGAATGGAGAATTCGTCGCAAGCAGTCATTATTTCCCGTTGGTCTTCACAAATGGATGCTATTACACGCACGACTTGAAGAAGATCGTAGGACGCGCACAGTGACGGATAGCAAGAAATTATGCAAAGATGCGGTGCGGGACGCTCTTCGAGCTGTCGGGCGGTGGCCGATGCCAAGGACGCCTTCGCCATGCGATTTCACAGAAGAAGAGCGGTTCAGGATGTTCAAGGCTGTGATGCATGGGCATGTATGGCCTGTCTCGGACATCATTTGCTACGAAGGGCGCATTGCGTTCAGTTGGACATATTCGGTCTGGTCGTGGCGACATGGCGGGAAGCGAAAGTTCATGGAACGAGTCAAGGCGTCCGCGCAGGAAGAGCTGGCGTCGGCGGACTATGAGGTGTACGACCTAAGGCAGATACGGTGTCTGATAGGCGCCGACGGGCCGCGCTTCCGCCGGATGCTTGTCGCAGAGGATGCCGCCATGATGGAGCAGCGCATGAACGGAATGGAAGCGGACTTGGCTGTAATCGACCGCAAGCTTGACGCGTTTTGCCGTACTCGCGAGGCGTTCGGCGAACTGCGCTATCGAATTGATTTTTACGACAATTCATACGAAGCCGTGATACGCGGCGGAAAAGGAGGAATGCTATGGACAATGCTAATGCCGTGACAACCACGGGAGGTCAAAATTCTGTCGCGCCGTTCTCGTTCGACTTCGGGTCGGAGTTCATCAAGGAGAATCTGCCTGCCGAGAAGCGGACGGAACTCGCGGTTGTTGCGCAGAACGTGAAACTGGATCTTGCGCAGGACGTCGCGGCGAGGACGATTCGCCTGCAGGCCAGCAGTATGGACATGGATCAGACGTTGAACAGGGCGAGCGAACTCGCCAAGGTAAAAGGTGATTTCGTCATTCAGTCGACGCACGAGACGGCGAGCGGGCGGACTGAGATAACCGTTCGCCGTTACTCGCCGATCGTCTGGATCGTGCTTGGCGTCGCGGGGCTTATCGTTGTTTCGTGGCTGCTGCGATTGGTGCCAAGTGGAAGCATGTAAGAACTGCCACTTTACTTCTCCGGGCCGTGCTTTTTGTGGCCGTGGTGGAAGGTGGTGCCGTGCTCGGTGAGGACGGGGACGCCGAGACTGTACTTGATCGCGAGCACGCGGATTACGAAGATGAGCGCGAGCCCCGCGATGTTGCGGACGTAGATGCTCTCGACGCCGACAAACGGCAGCAGGAAGTATAGGACGCCGCCCGCGGCGCAGGCGAGCGCGTATAGTTCCTTGCGGAAGATGAGCGGCACCTCGTTGATGCAGATGTCGCGCAGTATGTCGCCGGCTACCGCCGTCACCACGCCGAGGACTACCGCGCACCACGGCTGGTAGCTGTGCAGTATCGCCTTGTGGAACTTGCGGAGAAAGACCCCAAAGACAGTGCTGATTTTGATTGGGAATTGCGTAATTCCTCCAACTTTTTTGCCAGGATGGTGCGTCTCTCTGATTCTACACGATCTACACGTTCTACACGGCTAAAAAATTCGTCCCGAAAATCGCTGCTGCTGTCCGCCTTTGTGTCTCTGTGTCAAAAATGGGCTACTATTTTACGCTGAAGTCAAAGTTGTCGCCGCAAAGAGCGGCAAAAATGGTATAATGTCCGCATTAAGATAATGTGGACGACAAATCACAAGGAGGACGAAATGGCCAAGGCATCATACAAGGTTGTGGACTTCGGAGTGACGAAGTACGGCGAAAAGGCGAAGAAGTACATCCTGAATGGCGCGGGAGGCGTCGTGCTCGAAGTCAGCGACTACGGCGGGAAGGTCGTCAGGCTCTTCACGCCCGACAAGAAGGGCAAGATGAAGGACGTCGTCGTCGGCTTTGACTCGCCAGCCGGCTGGGACAACGGCGACGCGTACTGGGGCTGCATCATCGGCCGCTACGGCAACCGCATCGCGAAGGGCCAGTTCAAGATGGATGGCAAGACGATCAAGCTCCCCGCGCTCAACAACGCGCCTGCGGGCATCGGCTGCAACCTCCACGGCGGCAATCGCGGCTGGAACGCGTATGTGTGGGGCGCAACGCCGTTCGTGAAAGGCGACAACGTCGGCGTCGTGTTCACGCACACTTCGCCCGACGGCGACGAGGGCTTTCCCGGCAAGGTCGAGATCAAGGTCACCTACACTCTCACGGCGAAGAACGTCTGGCGCGTCGACTACGAGGCGGTGCCCGACAAGAAGACGCCGATCAACATGACGCAGCACGTCTATTTCAACTTCAAGGGCGAGTCCGGCGGTACGATCGAGGACCACATCCTCAAGATACCCGCCTCGAAGGTGACGCCGACCGATGCGGGGCAGATTCCGACCGGCAAGCTCGCGAAGGTCGACGGCACACCGTTCGACTTCAGGAAGGGCATGCGGATCGGCGAGCGCATCAACGAGAAAAACGAGCAGCTCGAGTTCGGCCGCGGCTACGACCACAACTGGGTTCTCGACAAGGGCGAGATGATCGCCGGGAAGAAGGCGAAGGGGAAGATGAACTTCGCCGCCGAGCTCTACTGCCCGCTGAACGGACGGTTCGTCAAGATCTACACGACCGAGCCGTGCATCCAGATGTACTCCGCGAACTGGTGCGACTACAACCAGACCGCGAAAGGCGGCGAGCACCTTTCGTTCCGCTGCGGCTGCGCCCTCGAGACCCAGCACGCGCCAGACTCGCCGAACAAGCCGAAGTGGCCGACTACGTTCGTGAAGCCAGGCGAGAAGTACAGGACGACGACCGAATTCCGTTTTGGCGCCAGGTAAGGCCCATTGTTACAGTAGAGGTGGTTATATGAGCTGGTTTGAAGCAAAGACTGAAAAGGCGAAGATTCCGCCGGCAAAGGCGCTTTGGGCTATCTGCCCGAAGTGCGGCAGCCATTTCGAGAAGGCGGTCTGGAAGAAGAACAACGCGATATGCCCGAAGTGCAACTACCACGGGCGTCTCTCGGCGCGCGAGCGCATCGCGCAAGTCGCGGACGCCGGGACCTTCTCCGAGGTTTTCCGCGCCGTCTCCTATTCCGACCACCTCGCGTTCCACGATGCGACCGGCCCCTACAAGGCGAAGGTCGAGGCGACGATTGCGAAGTCGGGCGAGACCGAGTCGGTCGTGATGGGCACCGCCAAGATCGACGGCCACCCCGTGATGCTCGGCGTTATGGACTTCGCGTTCATGGGCGGCTCGCTCGGCACCGGAACTGGCGAGCGCATCGCCCGCGCATGCGAACAGGCGATTGCAGAAAATCGTCCGCTCGTCCTCTTCTCGGCGTCCGGCGGCGCTCGCATGCACGAGGGCATACTCTCGCTCATGCAGATGGCGAAGACCTCCGCCGCGATCGCCAAGCTCAAGGAAGCGGGGCTTCCCTACATTTCAGTCCTCACCGACCCGACGACGGGCGGCGTGAGCGCGTCCTACGCGATGCTTGGCGACATCAATGTGACCGAGCCCAAGGCACTCATCGGCTTCGCGGGGCGGCGCGTCATCGAGAACACGATCCACCAGAAGCTCCCCGACGACTTCCAGTCGGCGGAATACCTTGAGAAGCATGGCTTCATCGACAAGATAGTCGAGCGCAGCGAGCTCAAGGGCTTTCTCGCGAAGATGCTCAACTACTGGGGCTTTTGAGGGGTCGGTAGTCAGGGGGCAGGAGTCAGGGGTCAGTAGTTAGTAGTCAGTAATAGGAGAGGAGATTTATGGCAAAGAGTGCAATGGACTGCGTGAAGTTGGCGCGCGACCCGAAGCGTCCGCATCTCAAGGACTTCATCAAGCTTATCTGCTCCGACTTCGAGGAGCTGCACGGCGACCGTCTCGTCAACGACGACCGCGGGCTCGTCGGCGGTTTCGCGACGGTCGGTGGCGAGAAGGTGCTTTTGCTCGGCCACAACAAGGGCGCGACAGTCGAGGAGAACATGGAGGCCAACTTCGGCATGGCGAACCCCGACGGCTACCGCAAGGCGATGCGCCTCGCGAAGCTCGCCGAGAAGTTCCACTTGCCGGTCGTCACGTTTGTCGACACTCCCGGCGCGTATCCAGGCCGCGAGGCTGAGGAGCGCGGACAGGCCGAGGCGATCGCCAAGTCGCTCGAGTTCTTCTCCCGGCTCAAGACGCCGGTAGTAGTCGTCGTCACTGGCGAGGGGGGCTCCGGCGGTGCGCTCGCGATTGCAGTCGGCGACCGTATCCTCATGATGGAGAACGCGATCTATTCCGTCATCTCGCCCGAGGGGTGCGCTGGGATTCTCTGGCGCGACGGCTCGAAAGCCCCCGAGGCAGCCGAGGCGCTCAAGATCACCGCGCCCGACCTCCTCAAGCTCGGCGCGATCGACGAAGTCATCAAGGAACCGGCAGGCGGAGCGCAGAAGAACCATAAGGCCGCGGCGTCCGCCGTCAAGAAGGCGATCCTCGCCGCGCTCAAGGCGCTCAAGAAGATTCCGGTGGACGTTCTTGTAGAGAAGCGCTACGAGAAGATCCGCGCCTACGGCAATTTCTACAGCTGATAAACTGCAGGAGCTTAGCTCCCTATGAAAATCGTCGATTGCGACTACTTCGTCGTAGGGTCCGGAATGGCCGGGCTCATGACGGCGCTTCATCTCGCCGACAAGGGCAAGGTCGTGCTCGTGACAAAGGGGCGGCTTCAGGACTGCAACACGAATTTCGCGCAGGGCGGCATCTGCTGCGTAGCAGATCCTGCGGACACATTCGACAAGCACGCGCGCGACACGATGATCGCCGGTGCCTGGCTCGGCAACTCCGCCGTCGTGCACGAGATCTGCGAGCACGCGCCCGAGGGAATACAGGACCTCGTCAAGTGCGGTGTCAAGTTTGCGAAGAAGAAGGACGGCTCGTGGGAACTTACTCGCGAAGGCGGGCACAGCGCGCGGCGCATCTTCCACGCCGGCGACATCACCGGCGAGAAGTGCGAGGCGGCGATGATGCGCAGCATCCGCCGCTCGTCCGTCGACGTCAGGGAGCAGACGATAGTGATCGACCTCGTGATGACGAAGCGCATCGGGCTGAAGGGCTCCAACCGCTGCATCGGCGCATATGTCCTCGACAAGACGACTGGCGAGATATACGCGGTCCGTTCGCCCGACACGGTGCTTGCGACCGGCGGCTGCGGCAAGGTCTATCTCTACACCTGCAATCCCGACACGGCGACAGGCGACGGCATAGCGCTCGCGTGGCGCGCGGGCGCGAAGATCGAGAACATGGAGTTCATCCAGTTTCACCCTACGTGTCTCTACCATCCGCAGGCTAAGCGCTTTCTCATCTCCGAGGCCGTGCGCGGCGAAGGTGCCGTTCTCGTGAACAAGCATGGCCGCGAGTTCATGAAGAAGTACGACCCGCGCGGGAGCCTCGCGCCTCGCGACATCGTCGCGCGCTCGATTGACAGCGAGATGAAGCGCACGGGCGACGACTGCATGTACCTCGACATCAGGAAGAAGGGCAGGGCCTACCTGATGACGCGTTTCCCGAACATCTACCAGAAGTGCATGGAGTTCGGCATCGACATGGCGAAGGACCTGATCCCGATCGTGCCGGCGGCGCACTACACCTGCGGCGGCATCCAGGCGACGACTGCGGGCGAGACTTCCGTCCTCGGGCTTTCCGCCGTCGGGGAGTGCGCTTGCACCGGCCTCCACGGCGCGAACCGCCTTGCGTCCAACTCGCTTATGGAGGCGCTCGTCTGCGCCCGGCTCACGGCGGCACGTCTTGCCGCGAACCCGACGAAGTTCAACTCGCGCAGGAAGCTGCCCGAGATTCCCGCCTGGCGCATCGGCAACGCCGTTCCTCCAGACGAGGCCGTTCTCGTCTCGCACATGTGGGACGAGATCCGCCGACTCATGTGGGACTACGTCGGCATCGTGCGCACGAACAAGCGCCTCGCGCGCGCCGCGCACCGCATCAAGACGCTCAGGAAGGAGATACGCGACTACTACTTCCGCTATCTCGTGACGCCCGACACGCTTGAGCTCCGAAACCTCGCCGTGTGCGCAGAGCTCATCGTCAAGAGCGCGCAGAAGCGCCACGAAAGCCGCGGGCTTCACTATACGCTCGACTACCCACGCCAGTCGAAGCGTCCGCGGCAGACGGTAATAGAGGGCTATCGCGGCTGACCGGCGGCGGTCGTGCGCGGGGTTTTCGCTATAATGCCCAGAGAGGGTTGCTAGGAATGGACAAGGCCAAGGCGGATAGGCGAATCTCGGACACTGTTCTCTATTTCTACGAGGGCGCTTTCACCCTATGGCGGCAGCGTATGGCCGGGATATGCGAGGCGGCCCGCAAGAAGGGCTGGCGCATACAGCCGGTGAACGTTGACATAATGACGTCGAACGCGAAGTCCGTCCTTGACTTCTGGAAGCCCGTAGGCGTCATTGTGGACGGTGGAACGCTCAATCGCGGCGGATTCGCCGCGGATAGCTATGCGGGCATTCCCGCGGTGTTCTGCGACTCGGATAGGATGGCGTCCGGACGTGAGACCTACTGTTTGCGCCATGATTCCGAGTCGACGGCCAGGATAGCCGCCAAGGAACTCCTTTCGCTCAACAGCGAATCGCTCGGCTTCGTCTCGTTCCACACTCCGCGCGACTGGTCCGACACGCGTCGCGCCGTCATTGAGAAGGTGGCTGCGGAAGATGGAGTCCCGTTTTCCGCATTTGACTCGGTGGCGGCGTGCGAGGGGGCGGACATTGGCGTGTTTCTCGGTCGGCTTTCGAGTTTTCTCCTTTCGCTCCGGCGCCCTGCTGGGATACTCGCCGCGAACGACGAGATGGCTGCGCACGTGCTCGCCGCTGCTGCGTCGGCTGGAATCGCCGTGCCGGACGAACTCGCCGTAGTGGGCATCGACGACGACGAGCTAATCTGCGAGAACACGCAGCCGACGCTCACCAGCATCGCACCGGACTTTGAGCGGTCGGGGCGGCTTGCGGTCGACTTGCTTGCTCGGCGCATGGCGGACGGCGGAAAATCGCCGGTTACGCTGTTCTACGGCGCATCGCCACTTGTCCGCCGCCGTTCCACGCGGATTGACGCCGCGAGGGATCCGCGCATATCCCGTGCACTTGAGCTTATACGGCGTGAATTGTGCTCGGGTGTCACCGTAAAGGACGTTATCGTCGCGATGGGAATGAGGCCGCGCTCTGCCGAGGCGAAGTTCAAGGAAGTGTGCGGACACTCCATAAAGGACGAAATCATGTCGGTAAGGCTGGCCCGCGCAATGCGCCTTCTTTCCGACACGGACCTTCCGATTTCGATTATCTGCGAGCGGTGCGGATACTCCGACGAACGTTCGCTGCGTTATCTTTTCGCAAAGGAGACTGGCCGGTCCCCTGCAGACTGGCGTGCGCGTGAAGTTCTTTAGAGCGGAAGAAACCCGCCATTTCCCTTGCGTGTATTTTCCGCAGGTTTTTGCGCGAGTCTTCCTTTGCTGTTTGCCGTTATATGGTAAAATGTCGGCAAACGTCAGGGAAACCAGCATGAACATTCGTATTCTTTCCGCTTGCGCGGCACTTTTCTCACTTACGGCATACGCAGGGCCGTTTGACTCTGCCATGCTCGTGGGGCGCACGGACAAGGCCCCCACGGAGTACCGCGCAGGCGAGAAGATGACCTTCACGCTTTCCCTTGAGAAGATCGACGCGCTGCCGGCGGGCGAGTGGTCGGTGGAGTGGCTGCGCCGCGGCGACGACGGGAAGAAGGAGAGCGGGAAGTTCCCCGCGAAGGTCGGCGAGGTGGGGAAGGTTGTCACGTCTATCGCGAAGCCGGGCTTCGTGCGCGTTGAGGCGCATCTCGTCGGGGCGGACGGAAAGCGCGTGCAGCGCGACAGGCCGGCGCCGGGCGAGAACTGGTT
Source organism: uncultured bacterium (assembly GCA_902780865.1). Classification (GTDB taxonomy): domain Bacteria; phylum Verrucomicrobiota; class Kiritimatiellia; order RFP12; family UBA1067; genus UBA1067. The sequence goes on along the minus strand of CACZHC010000032.1, from coordinate 2,873 downwards.
CGGCGAGAAGGGCGTGTTCTTCGACGGGGGAGCGGGCGCGGATGTCGGAAAGATCGCGCAGGGCGAGAAGGAGCCCGCCGACTTCGACGCGTTCTGGGCGAGGCAGCGGAAGGAACTCGCAAAGGTTCCGGTGAAGGCGAAGCGCTGGGAGGTCAAGAGTCCGAACGACAAGGTGCGCCTCTATGCCGTCGAGATCGACTGCGCGGGGGGGAATCCCGTGACGGGGTACATTTCGATCCCGAAGCGCTGCGACGGCGGGCAGAAGCTCGGCGCGATAGTGGGCTTCGACGGATACGGCGCGGGCAAGCCCCGTGCGCCGCAGCACTGCTGGTACGAGTGGCAGATCAATCTCCACATCAACGCGCACGGCTGCCTTCTCGAGAAGGACGACGCGTACTACAGGCAGTTCTTCGACTCGATCAAGTCGAACGGGAAGGGCTACGCGCTTGATCCGGTGCAGAACGCCGACCCGGAGAAGGCGTACTTCCGCGGGATGGCGCTTCGCGTCATGCGCGCGCTCGAGTACGTGGAGTCGCTCCCCGAGTGGAACGGGAAGGACCTCGAGGTGTCGGGCGGCAGCCAGGGCGGGCTGCAGTCCGTGTGGGGCGCTGCGCTCGACCCGAAGGTGACGAAGGCGACGGTCAACATCGTGTGGTGCTGCGACATCGGCAAGCGCGGCGAGGGGCGCATGAAGAGCGAGTTCGAGCCCGCGTACACGCCGGCGCTCAGGTACTTCGACTGCGCCAACATGGCGCGGCGCATCAAGTGCGACGTGCACATCAACCGCGCGGGGCTCGGCGACTACACCTCGCCGCCATCTGGCATAACGGTGTTCTACAACAACCTCGTCAACGCGAAGTCGCGCAAGATCGACTACGTGCAGGGCTCCCGCCACGGCTACATACCCCCGAAGAAGTAGCCCGGCGGCCCGCGCCGCCGGCGCAGGACAGGAAAACACGCAAATCTTAAACACAAAAGGAAACACAAATGAAAAAAACACTGATTGGCATTGCCGCCATCGCCGCGGCGCTCTCCGCGCAGGCAATAAACTGGCTGGCGCCGAAAACGGATTCCAAGGATAACCCGACGGTCCCGTCGATGTCATCCTGGGACAACCCCGCGAACTGGGATGGGGGCGTGAAGCCAGGCCCGGACGATACTGCCGGATTCGGCTGGGAGAACAATGCGCCAAACGGTTCATATTCAATTGTCCTTGGTGCCTCGCAGGTCATAAAGACACTGCAGCAGAACTCGTGGCGTAACCTTTCATCTCCGACCTATTTCGGCGTCGAGGATGACCGGTTGTTTGGATATACCCTCACGCTTCAGAATCTGACTATCGGTGACAATACTGGAGGAAGCGGTGTCGTTGTCCCAGATGTTGTTCTTTCTGGCGATGGAACGTGGTCGATGAATGCAGGTTACAATGCATCCCAAACAATTACGATTTGGGGCTCTATCTCTGGCCCTTACGGAATTACCAAAACAGACACTGGTGTTGCGATTCTGACGGGCAGAAACACCTACACGGGAATCACGACAATCTCCGCAGGGACGCTTCAACTCGGCGATGGCGACACCAGGACGGGCAGTGTCGCGGGAGACATCGTAAACAATGCGACACTTGTCGTTGATCCTGCACGTGGCGGCGTGGTCACACTCGGGAATCTGTCGGGCACCGGCAATGTCCAGAAGAAGGGAATGGGTACACTTGTCTTCGCCGGAACCGACAGCCTGTCGTCCGAAGGGTCTTTTCTGATCACACAGCATGTCTGGGGAGACTACGGTACAGGACCAATAGATTGCACGGTTCCGAATGGCGAGCTTTCCTTCACATCATATAATTTCAATTACAACTTTGAATACATAGGGACGGAGAATCTCCACCTGGGCTCTGGGAACGTTGTCTTAACTCCGTATGACGGCAACCAGAACAACGCGGCTCGCACGATCACCGTTCGCAGGAACAAACTGGTTTTTGGCGGTCCGGTTTCTACTTCGGCGAGCATGTCTCTCGCCAAGGCCGGCAACGGTACGCTTGAACTCAAGTCGGCGAGCACCTATGCGAGTTCGACGGCGGTCAATGGCGGAACTCTTCTGCTTTCCGACGCCGGCACTGTTGCCGGCAATGTTACGGTCGGTGCCGATGGTGCTCTTGTTCTCGACAATTCGACGCAGACCGCCGACCGCATTGGCGATACCGCGACGATTTCCCTTGCCGGCGATCTTGCGCTCAAGGGCGCTGCCTCGGAAACGGCAGGTTCATTGACGCTTGCGACTGGCGCGGCAAACATAACCGTCGAAGATTCGGATGCATCATCCGGTTTTACATTTGCGTCGTTTGGTTCGCGAGAAGTCGGAAACGCCACGACATTTGATCTGCATGGTTCTTCCTCTGTTTCGTTCTCGTCATTCACTGCCGGGACGGTGTTGGCGGGTTCTGTGCTCAAGCGCGGAGATGCATATTCGCTCGCCGTGATTGACGAAAACGGAAATGTCGCGTCTCTTGTGCCCGATGGAACGTCCAATGTGAAGATGGATCTTACGGAAAACACGGCGTTGACGGGCTCGACGTATGGCACTCTGGAGCTTTGCAACAACAGCGGATCCGAAGTGACGGTTACTGTCGATGGAACGCTTGCGACCGAAAACGGACTTTTCCTTTCGGGGTCTTCTCCCATTGTCCTGACCGGTGGCTCAATCGGAGGAAATGCCGCAAACGAGGCAATTGTCCTTGTTGCCAACACAGCCGGGTCGATCATGGAAACGCCCGTCTCGGCGAACAACATCACGTTTGGTGGCGTTGGCGATCTAACGCTGCGCGGAAATCTGACGGCGGCTGCCAGCGGCAACGGCTACATCAACGTCAATGT
>CACZHC010000031.1 GCA_902780865.1 uncultured bacterium | reverse complement strand
CGTCTCTACTACGCCAATTCGCTCGAAGCGCTCGAGACTTCCACGGACTACTTGCAGATCTCACCGCCTTCCTTCCCTGTTGAAGACAAGGACGCCGGCACGACGGAGAACATCCCCGCCCGCTTCTATCGCCTGAAGATCGAGGCAGAATAACTCCGCCAGTCATGTCAAAACACATTCAGCATGTAGAAGGAATTAGAATGATGAAATCCATACGTTTTGCACTCGCCGCGCTTCTCTTCGCGCCGCTCTTCGCCGTGGCAGCAATTGACCTCGAGTCAATCAAACCCGACGGCTTCGCCCGCGGCGTTGTCTTCACGGTTGACGGCTACGACGTCAGCCGGCCGGCGCTCACGGACTTCCCCGTGCTCGTGCGCATCTCCGAAGACATCTCGGGCTTTGACTATGACGACGTTTACAGCCATGTCGACAATGGGCATACGATTCCGCATCTCGCTTTTACCGACGCGGAAGGCAACAAACTGGCCTATGATGTCGACACGTGGAACAATTCGTCCACATCGCTCGTCTGGGTGACGCTTCCGACGATGATCAAGGGGACGGAGTTCGCGATGTTCTATCGCGCTTCGGAATCCGACGCCAGTGCGGCGGCCGGTGGGAACGCCTTCACAAACTATGTCGGCGTCTGGCACTTGAACGAATCAGGAAATGGCGAGCAGGACATCTATGATTCGTCGCCCAATGGCCTCGATGCGAATTCTTCCCTCAAATCTTCTGCCAAGGCGGACGGTATGGTTGGTGGAGCCCGCCAGATTACGGACACCCGCGAAAAAAACGCTGGCGAGAGGGGCATTCTGGTCAAACCGACTGCGGCCAATATTCAAACGCTCAACCAATTGGGCACGGACTTCGTCGTTTCCTTCTGGCTTCGCCCGCAGGGAAAAATGGACAACACCAACAACACGAGCCCAAACCAAGGTGGCATTGGCTACGACGCGCTCATTTCCCGCAAGGATGCCTCTGCCACTCCCACGTGGGCTTTGCAGTTTGATTCTTCCCCCACCACAATGCGCATGTGGACAAGTCAGAATAAAGATTCCGATATGAAGAAGCCGAGCGGGATATCCCTGACAAGATATGCATGGAGCAAGATGGATGTCGTCTACAACGCAGCAAACAGCGGAACCTACGCGCTTTATGTCGATGGAGCCCTGGTTAAGTCGGATACAGGCGCCGCCGTTGTGGGGCAGGGATCTTTGACACTTGACATCGGCGGGTATGTAGGAGGCGCCGAACGCTCCTTCCTCGGCGACATGGACGAAGTGCGCGTGGGTCCTTTCACGCCCGGCCTTGATTGGGTTGTGGCCGACTACGACCAAGTCAAGCAGGCGGCGTTCCTCACGGCGGGCACTGTTGCGCAGTTCGCGGAAGCGGCGAATCCGATGGCGTCGTTCGCCCTGGCGGATTACGGCGCATCGTTTGCTCAATTCTCGGGTGAAATCACCGTCTGCGGCGGCACGGCGACGGAGTGCGCCATTTATGCTCGCGCCTATCCGACAGGTGGAACCCCCACGGAGTGGACGCTTCTTACGAACGGCGTTCCAGAGAAGGGCGCATTCTCCGGCGTCCTTGTAGATCTGCTTCCTCAGACGGACTATACTTACGAAATCAAAGCGGTGAACAACCTCGCGGAGCCGTTGGATTCTGTGGTCGGGACTGGTCCGTTCACAACTAGTGGCGCAGGCGAGATTGGTTCGGGCGGCGACGCGAAACGCGTTCGCGACAGCATTGTCCACACATTCAAGATCGCGCGCGACGGAACGGACACCTTTGAGTTCGTCCCGCCCTCCTACGCGACGAGCGTCGAGGCGCTCGTCGTGGCGGGCGGCGGCCCAGGTGGCTACTATGCCGGCGGCGGCGGCGGCGCGGGCGGTCTCGTCTACAACGCCGCGTTTTCCGTGCAGGGAGGCGAGACCTACATCGTTACGGTCGGCGCCGGGGGCGAGGCCTCTTCAAGCGAAACGGAGCACGGCGCAACCGGAGGTAATTCTTTGGTCGCCTCCAATGGAGGTTCCGTTACCAATATGCTGGCCACCGGCGGCGGAGCCGGCGGCAACGGCCAACTCAACGGAAACGCTGAAGCGGTTCGTGTGGGTGCAGACGGTGCCAGCGGCGGTGGCGGCGGCGGACGCAGTACAGCAGCCAAAGTCGGCTACAACGGAGGCAGCGGAACGAACGGTCAGGGCAATTCCGGCGGCGCCGGGCTGCTTGAAAAACTTGTGGGCGGCGGCGGTGGCGGCGCTGGCAGTGCCGGTGCAGATGTTTCCCTAAGCGGAACGGTTGGCGGCGGCGGTGGCGGCATTGGCGTCGAATTCACCATTTCCGGCACGCCGACTTACTATGCGGGCGGCGGCGGCGGTGGCGGCAAGGATAACAACAAGGACGGTGCCTACGGATATCCGGGAGCCGGCGGTCGCGGCGGCGGTGGAAGCGGCGGAATGAAGTCCAACATTGCTGGCACGGAATACGCCGAGAACGGTGAGAACGGCAAGGGCGGCGGTGGCGGTGGCGGAAGCACCGAAACCGGCCTCTCCAGGGGCGGCGACGGCGGCAATGGCGTTGTGATCTTCCGTTACGATGTGAAGGGCAATGGCCAGGGCATGAACAATCCAGCGCTCGCGCTCGAAAGCCTCGACCGAGTTGATGATCCCGATGATCCAAACCATGGGCTCACTACGATCGGCTACCGTGTTGCGTGGGCTGGCGACAATCAAGACTACGCGGACGTCAAGGTCGCGTGGGGCTTCTCGAAGGACGACCTTTCGACCACGAACGCGATTGTCTCGTCCGCAATCGGCCGCGGCACTGGAACTTTCACGCTGCCCGACCAGACGAAGACGGTCTATGTCCGCGCCGTCGCGGTGAACGCGGGCGGCTATGCCGACGCGTCGCCCGAAATCGTGACGATTCCGTTCATCGATCCCGAGGCGCCCGAGGTCGAGCAGCCTGTCGTGTCGAACATCCAAAGCACAAGTGCGTCGTTCTCGGCGGCTGTGGTCGGTCTCGGCAAAGGCGCGACGAGCGTCCAGGGCGTCTTCCAGGTCTGCACGGACGAGGAATTCGAGGGGACGATTCTTTCGTTCTCGGCGACGCAACCAGTCACAACAGTACCTGGCTCTCTTACGGCGATGGCGAGCGGGCTCTCCCCGAACACGGCCTATTACGTGCGTGTGTCGACCACGAATGACGTGCCGGCGGTCTTCGAGACCGAGCCGGTTCCATTCCGCACGGGCGTGCCCGGCTCGCCGAACGGTTCGGTCGTCACGGACCTGACGAAGGTGCAGAATCCGCCAGCGGAGTGTGCAACCCCGACGGCCACCGCCACGACGATCACGGCGTGGGGTTACCTCTTCACGCCTGGCAACAACGGGGCGTCCTACGCCGACCTGCGCCTGGAGGCGTCGACGGTCGCGAACTTCCAGACGGTCGCGGCCTACACGGCAATCGAACCGGGCGTGACGCAGCGCGGGTTCCGCTCCTTCACGCTGACGGGCCTCGAGCCCGAGACGCAATACTATCTCCGTCTGCGAAGCGAGAACGACGGTCGCGTGGTCGCCTACTCCACGGTTGTCGGCCCCTACACAACAGAGAGTGAGCCTCCTCCCGCGCCTCCCGCCAGCATCATGTTCCTGACCTACTGATCGGCGGGCGCTGAGAATTGCACCATCACGAGCCGCGGCGAATCTGCCGCGGCTCCTCATTTTCTACACGTTCTACATGTTCTACACGGCTATAACCACCGCTCTCCAACTCCAACTCATCACTTAATCGCTCCATCAATTTTCTTCACTGAAGTTGCTCATCTTTACGCAAAATTTGATATAATACTATATAACTTGGAAGGGGATATTGTATGAAAACGAAAATCTGGAGTATCTTTGGTCTCGTGGCTTTTGTCATCGCGCCGTTTGCATGGGCGGATGGCGAAGGTGGCGGCGAAACACAACAGCCGGCCATTCCGCGCCCCGATCCCGCCGTCGCCGAATTCGCGCGTGGCGTGAAGTTTACCGTCAACGGCTACCAGGGTGGAACGGAAGTTCAGACAAACTTCCCAGTCCTCGTGCGCCTTTCGACGGCGATTACCGGCTTCGACTACGGCGACTTCTACAACGCCAGTGTGAACCCCACCGATCCCGACGCCTTGAAACTCGTCGATGTCGGCTTTGTCGATGCGGAAGGCAACGGATTGGCCTACGACATCGACACGTGGGATCCGTCGGGCGAATCGCTCGTCTGGGTGAATCTCCCGCGGATGACGAACGGCACCGAGTTTGCGATGTGGTACCGCTCCTCCAAGACGGGCAAGGACCTCAATTCGAACAATGTCTGGACCAACTACGCCGGCATCTGGCACTTCCGGGAAGACTACGGGGCCGAGACCGCCTCCGTCAGCGTTTACGACTCGACGACAAACGGACTCACGGGCACGACGGTCTACACGGCGGGACAGACCGCCGGACAACAGCCGGCGACCATCGCCGCATCGGCCTGCAACGGCAAACTGGGCCGTTCTCGCCGCATGGGCAACGTTAACCATAAAGATAACAAGGGCAAGGGCGGCGTCGACGTCCTTCTCGGCGCGAACGATTCGGCGAAGCGCACCGCGGTGAACAAGCTCACGACGGCGTCCTTTTCCGGTTCCTTCTGGATCTACGGAGAAGGCATCTTCCGCTACCCGTATTATGTCAGCCGGAAGACGAGCGACAGTACCGACGCGTGGGGTGTCCAGTCGCGAGACGACCAAACTGCTACAGGAGCTTCAATCTACCTTTGGACATGCAAAACGCGCGATGACAGCAAGGGTTTGTTTAAACCGAGCGCCCTCAGCCAGAATACATGGGCCAAGTTCGACTTCGTCTATTTGAATGACAACGGAACATGGAAGGGAACCCTTTACAAAGACGGTAGCAAAGTCGGCGACCAAACTCTCAAAAGTGCGCCCGTCAACGGGGGGAGCGACCTCTACATCGGCGGCGGCAGCGGGTCGGACCTCCGTCCGTTCCTCGGATTAATGGACGAAGTTCGCCTTTGCTACGGCGTCCCGACGGCGACGCGCGTGAAGGCCGACTTCGACACCGTGAACACCACCGGGTTCCTGACGGCCGGCACGGTCGTCACGAACCAGATCACCGAGCGCCCCGTCGTGAACTTCACCGTCGTCGACGTCGGCGCCAGCCACATCCAGTTCGGCGGCACGCTCTCCTCCCTCGGCGCGTCGGAGGCGACGGCGTGCACCTTCTACGCCAAGGTTTGGCCGACCGCCGCCACCGAACCCGCAGCGTGGACGGCGTTCGCAACCAATCTGACGGCTGGCGCCTTTTCCGGCCTCGACAAGGGGCTTACGCCGGCGACGGCCTATTCCTACGCGCTGATGGTTTCGAACGACGTGGAGGCGCTTTCCTACGAGACGCGCGACACCTTCAAGACGAGTGGCGTCGGCGTGAGCGGCACGGGCGGCGACGTCACGCGCGTGGGCGACGACTGGGTCCACTACTTCCGCGTTGGGACGGACGACAACGGCGACACCGTGAACGCCTACACGTTCACGCCGCCCTCTTACGCGACGACGGTTCGCGCGCTCGTCGTGGCGGGAGGAGGCCCCGGCGGCTACCGGTCCGGCGGTGGCGGCGGCGCGGGCGGCCTCCTCTACAACGCGGCGCTTGGCGTCACGGGCGGCAACGCCTACACAATCACCGTCGGCGAAGGCGGTGCGGCGTCGGACGACATTCTGAAATTCGGCGAGCAGGGGGGCAGTTCGTCGATCTCGAACGGCGTTGTCGAAGTTGTCCGCTCAATCGGCGGCGGTGCCGGCGGAAACGGCTATCGTCAAAATGTCTCCACCTGGCGCAAGGGGCAGGATGGCGGCAGCGGCGGCGGCGCGGCCGCAAACGCTGCGGGAACAAAATACGGCGCGGGAATCAACGGCCAAGGGAACCGTGGTGGCGAGGGATCCGCCAAAGACGGCAACTGGTTCGGCGGTGGCGGCGGCGGTGCCGGCGCCGCCGGCGACGACGCCGTCACGGCCGGCACGAACGTGAGCGGCGCTGGCGGCGGCGCGGGACTCGCCTACGACATCACCGGCGCGGACGTTTTCTACGCGGGCGGCGGCGGCGGCGGTTCGGACGAGTTTGCCGACCATTCCGGTTCGCCCGGCGCGGGCGGCAGCGGCATCGGCGGCACCGGCAGCCGCAAGGTGAGCGGCACGGCCGCGGCGGCGACGCAGGGCGTGGACGGCACCGGCTCCGGCGGCGGCGGCGGCTGCGGCGACGAAGAAACCCTCTACAAAGGCGGCGACGGCGGCGACGGCATCGTGATCATCCGCTACGCCTCGCAGGGCGACTTCACGGCGATCGCCGAGCCGATCATCTCGCTGCAGTCGGCGGTCTGCAACGATGCCGCTTTCACGGGCGACGTCGCCTTCCGCGTCGCCTGGGCCGGATATGGCCACGACGAAGTCGCGCAAGTCAAGGCCGTCTGGGGCTACGCGAAGACCGCGCTCACGCACACGGACGTCATCGCGACGGACGTGATCGGGCTCGGGACAGGCTCGTTCTCCCTCAAGGCCGACAAGCGCACCGTCTATCTCAAGCTACTCGCGGTCAACGCGGACGGCGAAGAGGCGTATTCCTCCGAGATGCTTTCCTTCTATGTGAACGAGAACGGACAGGCCGTGGAGGACGACGACATGCCGATCCTGGAAAACGTCGCCCTGGAGGCCGACGCGGTCTGGGCGAAGGTCTCGGGCGAGGTCGTTTCGGCCGGACAGGCGTCCGGATCCCCGAAGACCTGCACCGTGCGTGTGCGGTATGGAACGGCGGCCACGGCCTTGTCGAACGTCATCGTGACAAACGGCGTCGCGGTCGGAGACTTCACGATTCCCATCAAGGGACTGTCGTTGAACACGACCTACTACTACGCCGTCGAGATCGAGGACGACGCGGGGACGATGATTCCGCAGGACACGGCTTCCTTCACGACGCTGCCGCAGCCGTCCTTCTCGGCCATTGCTGGCGCCGTCGATAAGACTCAGTTGACCATCTCCGGCGCACTTTCCGTAGTGGGTGGCGGCGTCACGACGGTGTTCGTAGCGTGGGGCGACGAGGAGCCGGTCGTTGTCGCGACCTTCACCAAGGATTCGGAGTCGGCTTTTGTCAGCACCAACGTGCTTCAGACGTGGGCTGAAAACGTCACATGGAAGGTCGTTTACTCGAACGAGCTGACGAACGCCGACGGAACCGGGAACGGAACCGTCAAGACGGAGGAATTCAGCGGCTCCCTCTCCCCGGTTGACACGGCCACCTACACCTGGCAGGCCGCCGACGGCGAGTGGAGCGGCAACTGGACGAACAAAGCCCACTGGGCCAGCAACCTTTCCTGCTGCCGGGGCTATCCTAACGAAAAAGGCACCAGCGCCATCTTCAGAAACTGCACAACGAACAACCCCGTTGTCGTCACGCTCGACGAGAAATACTCGACGGGATTTTTCGTTCCGAACGCTGTGAAGGGCGGCTCGTCCGACATTACCTTCCACGGCGTGGGCAGGGAGTCCAGCGGCCTTACCGTTGAAACTCCGGTTGTGTGGAACAATGACAACCACGTCTGCTCCGACACGCAGATCAAGTTTGAGGACATGTCGGTCGCATTTGCCAATGACTGGGCGATCATGCGCTACAAAGACGACACTGGCGGACCGGTCGCCTATTCCAACATCCTCGTTCGCTTCTCCAATGTCGGACTTACAACCAATGGCAAGCAGTTGAAGCTCTGCGCGCCGTATTCGCGGCTGGAATTCACGGACGGCACGGTTGCCACGGCAAACGAAGTGACCGTGTCCGGAACCGACTCCGTCCTTCTTGTCGACGATTCCACCGTCACGGTGAACACCAACCTGCGCCTTGGGGTGCAGTGCCTCCCGAACGACGGCGTGGCGATTGTCTTCCGCGGTGCGGCGCCGAAGCTCACGACCAAAAAATGGTTCAGCCCCTACAAGCTCACCGATCAGTCGGCGGGGATCATTTTCGAGGTGCCGGCCGGCGGCTACGCCTCGGCGCCGTTCGTATTCGACCACAACTCGAACACCTTCGGGCAGCCAGACAACGAAGGAACACAGGCCACGCACACCTTCGCGGTGTCGCCGGACTCGCCGGCGCTCAAGGTCAATGCCACGATCGAGAACAACGTCCTCGTCCAGACGACGGCCGGGTTCTACTCGACCGTGCTGAGCGACAGCGTCTTCACCGTCCCAGAGTGCGACGGCTCCCCGACCGGCGCGTTCAAGTGGGGCGTCGAGGGCGCGCCGCTCGCGGAGGGCGCGGAACTCTCCACGGCGCGGCAGCTTCTGCTCGATCTTGAAGGCGAGGCCCCAACTCCCAATGGCGTCATGTTCCTGATCTACTGATTGGCGGCTGGCTGAGAACTGCACCAAACACGAGCCGCGGCGAATCCGCCGCGGCTTTTGTGTTTTTCCGCTGAGGTTGTGCATATTAGCGCACAATTTTGGTATAATGTCACAAATTTAGAAAGGGCTATTGACATGAAAAAGCATGTTTCGTGCATCTTTGGTCTGTTGGCGTTTGTCATCGCGCTCGCCCAGCCCGCAAGGGCGATCACGGACGAAGAACTGCGTGGCATCGTCCCGAACGGCTTCTCCCGCGCCTCGGTGATCACGGTGGGCGACAACGCCGTCTCCGCGCCGCTCACGAACTTCCCCGTGCTGGTGAAGATCGTGGCCGGAGAGAACGCGTCGCCGTCTGGCTTCGCCTATTCGGACCTAAACTTCCCGACGACGGGCGACGACCTCGGCTTCGTCGATATGGAGGGCAACGGCCTCCCGTTCGAGATCGACGAGTGGAACACATCCGGCACATCAGTTCTCTGGGTCAACGTCCCCGTCGTCACGAACGGCGCACAGTTCGTGATGGTTTACCGTTCGGCTCAGACGGGCAAGAGTCTTAATGCGAACAACCCCTTCGCGGACTACGTCGGCGTTTGGCACTTAGGCGAGACGGCCAACGGCTCGACGACAATCAAGGACTCCACCGACAACCATCTCAACGGCACGTCGCCGGCGAATTCCTCGTCGCGCGCGGAGGGCGCGATCGGCGGTTCGCGTCGCATCAACACCAACGATGGCGTGAACGGATCAGCCCAGTGCATTCAGGTTTCCCTTGGAGCCGCCAACTCGGCCGCGCGCGCCGCGGTCGACGGACTCGTCCCGGAGTTCACCGCATCCTTCTGGTGGCGGCATCCGGCGAATTTCAAAACGCGGTGGAACCAGCTGATTGGTCGCAAGCTCGGTCCCGACGATCCGACCTGGCATATGGTTTTCGACAAGAACGATCAAACACGAAACCAACTTCGCGTATATACGGCAGGAACGGACGGAAACAAGCATTACGCAACACCAAAAAGTCCGCAGACAACCTGCGAGGTCTGGTACAAGCTGGACCTGATCTACTACCTGGATCCGCAGAATCCGGCCAAAGGTCGATACAAGATCTACTTCGACGGAGCGAATCCGACGGAAGGCGCCGCCTACGCCGATGCCCCTGCGGTGAACTCGACCGGCGACTTCTACATCGGCGGCAGCGGCGGAAGCCGTCCCTATCTGGGCTGGATGGACGAGGTTCGTATCCGCAAGTTCATTCCAACGGCCGACTGGGTGAAGGCCGAATACGACCAGGCGACGAGCGACTCCTTCCTTTCCAAGGCGGAGGTCGTGAAATTCGTTGAACTTCCCAAACCGGTCATCGCGGCGACGCGCGGAGATTTCGGCGCGGCGTTTGCGCAGTTCTCCGGTTCCGTGTCCAAGCTCGGCGGCGAGGCGACGTCCTGTGGCGTCTACGCAAAGGTCTGGCCCGTCGGCGGCATCGAACCGGCGACTGGAACGCTCCTCGCGTCCGGATTCGATGCGGGTGACGCATTCACAAATGCAACCGTGACGGGCCTTTCGCCCCAGACGGAATACAACTGGGCGATCTACGCGGTGAACAACCTCACGCCGACGGCCTACGAGTCCGATTCCGTCACGGGAACTTTTAGGACGGCGGGCGTCGGCGGCGCCGGCACGGGCGGTGTCGTGACGCGCGTCGTAGACGACTACGTCCACGTGTTCGAGATCGACCTCGTCGGCACGGACACCTACGAGTTCACGCCCCCGACGGGCGTGACGGCGGCCCAGGCGCTCCTCGTTGCGGGCGGCGGACCCGGCGGATTCCATGCGGGCGGCGGCGGCGGCGCGGGCGGTCTGCTTCTCGACCAGGCGCTCCCGATCCAGGGCGGGACGACCTACACGGTCACGATTGGCGATGGTGGCGTGCCTTCCAGTGTGTTGACCGACTATGGGACGAACGGCAGCGACTCGCTCATCACGTCGGAGGGCGGCGCCGTCACGAACGCGATCGCCTACGGCGGCGGCGCGGGCGGAAACGGTCCGGTGAACGGCCAGACCGCGACGATAGCCGGCAAGGCCGGCGGCAGCGGAGGCGGTTCGACAAGGTTCGATGCGGCCGCGGGCGCGGGAACGACCGGCCAGGGGAGCGCCGGCGGCGTCGGCCTCTATGGGGGTCTCAACGACTCTAAGCAGGAGTCCGGCGGCGGCGGCGGCGCAGGGGGCACGGGAAGCGCGGGGTCGAGAGGAAGCTCCCAGTTCCCTGGGGCGGGTGGCGCCGGAATCCAGCTTGATATCACCGGAACGCCGATTTGGTATGCCGGCGGCGGCAGCGGCGGCGGCGAAGCGTTCATCAAAGACGGGAACCGCGGCTATCCCACTTCCGGCGGCAACGGCGGCGGCGGCCGGGGCGGCATGCAGAGCGATATCGCCGGCGACGAAATTGCGACCGCCGGTACGGACGGCCTCGGCGGCGGCGGTGGCGGTGGCTCGACCGTCCAGGGCTACGAGCGCGGCGCCCCGGGCGGCAGCGGCGTCGTGGTCATGCGCTACCCCGCAACGGGCACCGGCGCCGGCGCGACCGAGCCGACGATCTCGCTCACAGGCCTCGAATACGATTCGCAGAACAACGAGGCAACACTCTCCTACCGCGTCGCGTGGGCGGGCGAGGGCTACCAGCGGGCGGACGTCTCCGCCGTCTGGGGCTTCTCCGAGGATGCGCTTGAAAACGAGGTTTCGCTTACGCAGGACCTCATCGGCTGCGGTACTGGGAAGATTACCGGACTTCCGAGCGTAAGCCGCACGGTCTACGTGAAGCTCAAGGCGACTAACGCCGGCAACGTTAGCGGGCTCTCGACTGAGACGAGGACGATTGCGCTCTACAACCCGCGCGCCCCGGAGGCGACGATCGCGAGCGCCGCGGCCACGGTGGACGGCGGAACGGTCTCCGTGAACGTGACGAGTCTCGGCCATGGCGCATCGAGCGCGGCCGTGTCGCTCCAGGCGTGCGCCAACCGTGCGTTCGCGAGCGACGTCGTGACGAACGCCGAACCGGTCGCGATCACGGCGGCGGGCGCGGTCGACGTGGTTATGAACGGCCTTCCGGACAGCGCGACGTGGTGGGTCCGCGCAGTTGTCTCGAACAATCTCGAGCAGGTCTACGAGACGGATCCCGTCTCGATCACAACGCTCACGCCAGGTGACCCGAACGGCTCCGGAACGATTACGGAAACTGGCTTCGACATGGTCTCCGCCTCGACCCGGGCGACGGTCATCGGCTACTTGTCGACATCGGTGACGCGCTGGATCGAAGCGTCCGAAAGCGAGGACTTCTCGACGCTCGTCGGGACGCCGGTCCCCATCACGACCACCAGAATCAACAGCGACGCGCAGACCACGCTGACCGGCCTTTCCCCGGATACGGCCTACCATCTGCGCCTCGTCCTGTCGAACACCTGGAACCGCATCGGCTACGTGCGGCTCGAGGATTTCACCACGCGCGCCGAGCCGTTCGCCGCGTCTGGCCCCGCATGGACGGGCGGAAATGCGACGCTGGACTTCTCGCTCGCAGTCGCCGCCGTCTACGCCGGCGCCGAATGCACGGCAGTTCTCACCTACGGCGGCAACGAGATCGGAACGCAGACGTTTACGGCGGCCGGAACCGTCTCGTGGCCCGGCGTTTCCGCCGCGGCGGACGGCGCCATCGCGCAGATCGTCGTCACGGCCACGCTCCCGAACGACGGCGGAACGTTCACGAAGACCTATGCGGCATCCGTCGCGGCGGGATCGGACGGAATGTCCGTGACCGACGTCGCGACCTACGCCTCCGCCGCAGGTGCACTGTGGGTGCGTCCCGGCGACACGGTCGTGCTGCCCCAACCCTTCGGCAACGCCTCCTATCAGGTCCTCAATGAAAGGTTCGCCACGATTGAGGGCTCCACGCTCACGGCGCTCGAGCCCGGCATTGTTGGCATCCGGTGCGTCAACGCCGCGAACCAGACCAACGTGATGGGCGTCGTGATCCTGCCCGAGCAAATCGGAGAAGGGTCGATCTATGTCTTCAAGGAAACACAGCGCAACAACTCCTACGACTGGGCGCGGCCAGTCTGCTGGGACAAAGTCGAGAACGGCGCGCGCGCCGCGAGCAACGATTCCTACCCGCAGAACGTCGACGATATCGCGATCCTGCCGTTTTACAGCCAAGCCGGCGACATCTACGTCCGCCATCTTTCGGACATCTCCCTCGGCGGCCTCTACTCGGGTATGATCCGCCCGGACACCTACGTGAACTGCCACCTCGAACGCTACAAATATACGGACACATCGAATCAGACCGAAGCGACAGCCCCATGGACCGTCACGTTCCAGCGCACGGACGGCCTGCCCGTCGACGTGAAGACTTGCCCGAACTCCGAGGGCGACAATTACAGCCGCATCGTGCTGGCTGGCTACGATATCGACGTCGTGTGGGCAAGCGACGCCGTGATTGACGGCTGCTCGTCCGAGACGGACGTGAACGGTCCGCGCGGGCGCTTCTACGTGAAGACCGGCGGCAGCACGAACACGCTGCAGAACGTCACGCTCACGTTCAAGGGATACCCAGGCTACAACATCAACGGAAACGGCTGCACCGACACGCTCAAGGGCGTCTGGAAGGGCGCCGGCACGATCTTGAAGAAAGGTCTTGGCGGCATCGCCTTCGACGGCGACTTCTCGGAGTTCTCCGGCGAGATCCATGAACTATCCGGGCCGAATCTCGGCCGGTTCGAGAACGCAGCGGCCGGCATCCTGATGCGCGCGGCCGGTGCGAGCAACGTGACGGCGCACGTCTACGGCTGGGGCTCCTATAATGCCTCGACCGGCGTGCCGCAGCACAACGGCCAGAATCGTGGAACGCTCGGCACAGGTGGCGCGAACGTCGGCCCCGCCGGCGGCGCGCAGAGCCCCGCCAAGGGGTTGCACATGCACGGCGGCACCTACCGCGCGAACAACATCGACAATACGTCGTGGGGCATTGGCGTCAAGGACGAGAAAACGTTCGACATTCTCTCCGTTGGCGCAGGCTTCAACTACATCACGTTGGTCAACGGAGCCGGCAACGGAAGCAAAAAGCCGATCAACGCCGTCACCGCCAAGACGCTTGCGCAAACGGACAAGGGCACGCTCGTCGTCTACGATCCCTCTCTCAACAATAAGGCGAACCAATCCGTCACGAACGCCATGGTTACCGTGGAAAACTGGGCGGATCTCGCCACTGGCGGGTCGGGCTACGGCGAACTGGATGCGGCGGGAGTGTCCGATGACTTCACGATCATCCCTTGGATGGTCGCGAACGGCGACGACAAATTCTCCTATCTGGTCTTTCCTGCTGTCGATGCGAACGGACGACTTGTCCGGCCGTATCGGAAAACGACCTACATAAGCACGGCCACTGGCGAGGACGCCAACGCCGTCTGCCCGAACAACTATGGCACCCTCACCCGCGGCAACGCGACGGAGATCGTTGTGAACTCGCTCTTCCTCAACAATGCGTCGAACGGAGACCAGTGGCTTGGCACGAATCGGACGCTCACGATCAAATCCGGCGGTCTCATCCTGCACGACAACGGCTCGGCGATCGGCTTGCCAGGCCGCGACGACAACGGCAAGCTCGTCCTCGGCGACGCGTCGCACCCAGCCTACGTCTGGAACAAGGCATTCGGCAATTACACGAACCGGATCTGGTCCGCTGTGACGGCGGCAGGCGGCTTCGTGAGCACCTACACCGGCAACCTCGAACTCGGCGGCGACCAGACGGGCATTGCGGGCGAAATCGTCGTGAACGGCGGCACGCTCGCGCTTGGCAGCGCCGACTACGGCATCACGCTGGCGGATAACCTCCCTGTTCGCGTCTGCGCAGGGGCGAAGTTGATTCTGCCAAGCCAGAATGCGGTTGCAAAGAGCCCGCTCAAGATCGATGGCTCGGCAGAGGCGTTCGGCAAGATCGAGCTTCCCGTCAACCAGACCTGTGCCTCGCTCGCAGTCCGCGACGTGTTCGAGTCTGACGATTGGACGACACTGCCCGAAGGCACTTACGGCTCGTCCGACGCTGGTGCCGAGTTTGTTCGTGACGATCTCTTCGTCGGCCCAGGTGTTCTACGTGTTGGCGCGGCCCCAACACCCAACGGCATCATGTTCCTGATCTACTGATCGGCGGTCGGTAGATAACTGCGCCAATCACGAGCCGCGGCAAATCTGCCGCGGCTCCGCATTTTCTACACGTTCTACATGTTCTACACGGCTATAACCACCGCTCTCCAACTCCAATCTATTTTTCTGAAGCTGCCCATCATCGTGCGAAATTCATGCTCACCGCTATGCATTTTGTGCCTCTCCGTTGCATGAAGCCGATGCGCACGAGGCGATGCGCGGCAGCTTGTTGAAATCTGGACCCCCGGGGGTCGCATGGTGCGCTACCCCCGGGGGTAGCATGCCCTTACCCCTAGGGGTAAGAGGTGCTTACCCCCGGGGGTAAGGGGCGCTTACCCCCAGGGGTCTCAGACTCCCTACCCCCGGGGGTGCCTACGTCGACCAGCTCTTCTGCTTCTCCTTGACCTGCGGGTGCGCCGTCCGCAGGACACGAACACGGGCCTAAAGCCCGACACGAAATGACACGAAAAATTCCTTCTGTGGCTGCAACTCATTGATGCGACTGATTTTGTGAGGTTTCGTGTACCGCGTATTAGCCGCCCTTTGTGGGTGGGCGCGAACCCCGAAGGGACCGCAAGGGGCCGAGCCGCTCGGCAAGCCCCGTGACACGAAAACCGCCTAAAGCGGCGCACGAAAACGCCCACTATGTGGGCTTCACGAAAAAGGGGAATGCGCCTTTTCGTGTCATTTCGTGTCCTGCGTAGGCAGGTTTTCGTGATGCGGGCATCTGACGCAGACTGGAGGTCGAGACGACGCGGCGACGACGGGCGAAGGTCGCCTGGTCAGAGCTGTCCCTGTTAAAGCCGACTGGACTACCGTGACCTTCAAGCCACGGCGGCGACGCGGCGTCTCAAGCGGCATCAGCCGCGCGTCAGATGCGCCGCATTTTCGTGGTCGCGCGTCAGCGCCAAACACACATATACGCCAATATATGCGCAATGCTCAAAAGCCATCAATTTGTTGGTTCCTTACATAAATCACTCGTTGCACCCCTCCAACTCTAATTTCGTTGTCGGGCTTGTCGCAAGGGGCGTTTTTTGCTATAATTCCATGCAAAGATCG
The DNA here is from genome assembly GCA_902780865.1 of uncultured bacterium. Lineage (GTDB taxonomy): Bacteria > Verrucomicrobiota > Kiritimatiellia > RFP12 > UBA1067 > UBA1067. Next base: position 22,983 of record CACZHC010000031.1, on the reverse strand, counting down.
TAACTTAGTGCGCGGGGGAAATGTGGCCATAAGATTTCGTTATCTTTTCTTGGCAACGTTGCTCGGCTCGGCGTTATTCGCCGATGCCTTGCCACGCCCTATTGGCTTTACGTTTGCCAAGGGTGCGAAGTTCACGGTCGCCGGATATACCGGCTCGTCGCCCTTGGCCGGATTTCCAGTGCTGGTCCGCCTTCAGGCGAACTCGCCGACCGGCTTCTCCTACGCCGATCTCCAATATCCGGCCACGGGCGTCGACCTGTGCTTCATTGGCATGGACGGAACTGGCCTCCCGTTCGAGATTGACACATGGAACGCTTCGGGCGAATCCCTGATCTGGGTGCGGCTGCCCTCGATGACGAACGGAACCGAGTTTGTGATGTGCTGGGGCGGCGGAGCGAATGGCAAGACCGTCTGTGACGAAAGCCCATTCTCCGGCTACGTCGGCGTCTGGCACATGACGGAGGCGAGCGGAACGGTCGCCGATTCGTCGGGCAACGGTTTCGCTGCCACACCGTCCGGACCCGCCGCGGCGGCCGATTGTGTCGCCGTATCCGGCCCAGTCGGCAACGGCCGCCAGTGCTCCACGGCCCTCGGTGCCGCCAACCTGTCCTACCTCTCCGTCCCGTCCTACGATTCCAAGTCCGTAGGCGACACCTTCGCGGTGTCCGGCTGGGTGAGCATTGGAAGCGGGCAGACCGGGAACGACAACGACGCGCGGTTCTTCTCTCGCAAGGAGAACTACCAGAACGGGCACGGCTGGGAAGTCCTTTGGAAAACGTCAAAGGAAATCCGCGTCCGCGGCGCCGCGAGCGGCGACAACATCAAACTCACCGGCCGCGACTATGCGGGGCAGGGCTGGAAGCACGTATTCATTGTCTACAACGGCAAAGACTCGGTGTTCTACGAAAACGGCGTCTCAAAAGGGACGAAAACGAACGGGACTGCCGCTACGGAAAACGGCAGGCCGCTTGGAATCGGCGGCTATGCCAACGACAACGGCTCGCAGCTCCTCGGCAGCGTGGACGAGTGCCGTCTCCTCGACGCGGTTCCGTCGGCGGACTGGGTGAAGGCCGAATACGACAGCATGAACGACGCTGCGTTCCTGACGGCGGGCGAGGCGGAGTCATACGGCGAGCTCGTCGACCTGATGGCGGGCCTCTCGGTTTCTGACATTTCCTACACGAACGCGACGATTGGCGTTTCCATTGGATCCCTCGGCTCCGGCGCTGAGTCGGCCAACGTGCTCGTGCAACTCGCCGCGACATCCGACTTCGCTTCTCCGGTCTGGTCAACGACTTATTCCGTGATAGAGGCCGGCCTGCGGACGTTCTCGGTCGCCGAGCTTGAGACGAACACGACCTATTTTGCGCGCGTCCTCGTCACGAACAGCCTCGACGACGCCGTCTCGTCCGGCCCGGTTTTGTTTACGACTCTCTCCCCTGGAGCGCCAATGGCCACAGCCAGCGTGAGCGGCCGGACGTCCTCGTCGATCTCTGCTGCTGTCTCGGTCACGACTATCGGGGCGGGTTCGGACGCCTGCACCGCTCGGCTCGAGGCGTCGACGGACGGCTTTGCCACTGTCGCTGCGTTTGCCGAGACGGCGCTCGCATCGCCCGGTTCCATGGCGATGGAGGTATCCAGCCTTTCGCCGTTCACCGTCTACGCCCTGCGGCTCTGCGTCACCAATGCGTGGGGGTTGGAGACATCCGTCGACCTGGGCATGGCCACTACACTCCCCGAGTCCGGTCTTGCCGAGCTATACGTCGATTCGCTCGGCTCCGGCAACGGCTCCTCGCCAGAATCGGCGCTACCGACGATCCGCGCGGCGCTCGACATCGCCGGCCCGGGCTACACCATCTGGGTCCGCGGAGGGGAAGGGCGCGCCTACGGTGTTACGAACGAAACGGACACGCTGCCGATCCCCGCGACGCTGGAGGGGCTATCCATCCGCGCCTATGACGAAACGCCCGGAGACGACGGGCGTGCGCTTGTCCAGATTTCCGACACCTACATCGACGATGGACACCGCGCCCACATTGTCTCGAACGGCGCCGAAAACGTCACGCTTTCGGGTCTGGACTTCACGTTCGGGACGCATTCTGTCGGAAGGCAGAACGCCGGCTCGTGTTCCGTCGTCTGGACTCGGGCGCCGTTCACGACGTTGGAGAACTGCCTGCTTCGGATGCCGGAACCCACCGTCTATGCCGGAAGCGGAGCCGCCTCCCCGCTCGTCATCTGCACGGCAAGAGAAGCGACGAACCTTGTCGTTCGAGGTTGCGAGTTCCGTAACACGCGGTGCTGGTCTGCCGCCCACGGCTACGCCCCGATCAAGTGCAAATCCAACGCCGTGATCGTTGGCAACATCTTCACGAATGTCAATGCCACTGCCACAGCCCAGCAGGCCGATCTTGTGAACGGCGGGGAGCAAGCCTGTTACAATTTCTCATTCGTCTCCAATGTCGTGTATGGGGCGAATGACGGTGGCAATTTGAGTTATGGGCTTCTTTTCGGCCTGTATCCAGGTCCGAAGAGCGCCGAGATTGCCTTCAACCGGTTTGTAGCTGATCCGAACGCCCGCAACATGCAGGGCGGAATCGTCCCCCACCGTGTGAACCTTGCCTTTGGGGCTCAGTTTGCGGAGGCGTTTCCTGGTTATGAGGCAACGCTAATCCACCACAACACGATTATTGGCGGACGGAGCGCTTTTCTATTTAACGATGCCCAGAACAACAAGCGGAAGAATCAGTTTTTCAACAATCTAATTCTTCTTGATCAAGGCGGCACGAACCTTGTGGAGAATGTTTCCACGAACGCTACGGAGTTCGCTGGCGGACGCACCACGTCTTTCATCTCGCCTTCCTGTCTTCGTAACAATGCCTACACAGGCGTGCTGACTGGTGGTTCGGCGACTCGTCTCGCCACCTATGACCTCGAGAAGGGTCTTGAAATAACGGACAACATAGTTATTTCCGCTTCTCTGGAATTCATCTGCACGAACGACATCTACAGTGCGGACTTCTATCGCGTTCGTTGCCATCCGGGAGACCCGAATCTGAAGCGGCTTGGCTGGAGGGGGCCTGACGACTTGCAGCCTCGTTTCATCGGCGCACTTGAACCAGTCGTTCCGGGCTCGTTCACAATCCATCTACGGTAAAATGCGGCACGAAAGGATAGGATAATATGAAAAGTAAACGCGGTTTTCTTTTCGCACTGGCGGGATTGGCGTTTTCTGCGATTGTTCCGGCAGCAGACGCCGCAGTGTATGTTCCTGGCCTTGCCCAGGCGCGGTTCGACGGTGCCTCAACCGACAAGACGAGCGACATCGCCTCGGCGGCCAACCTGACCTACACGGCTGGGCCAATCATGGCCAACACGACCGGTTCGGCCAAAGATTGGGACAATACCTCTTGGTCTTGGGCTGACAACCGTGTCTTCGGCTACATCGGAGAGATGTGGGTCGAGGAGGGGACGACATACACGTTCGGCAAGTCGGTCGACGACTGGACCTACATCGTCGTGGACGGCACGACGCTTATCGACGACAACGGCTGGAACTCGTTTAAGTCTGGTTCGTACACGGCAACGGAAACGGGATGGGTGCCCATTGAGGTGCGCGTCGGCAACGGCGGCGGCGGCGCGGGCGTTTCGCAGGGCGCCAAATGGGGCGTTGCATACAATACGGTCGGCGACACTTCGTGGGACCACTTCAAGGCCGGGTCCGATGGGTGGACTGAGCTCGTCGACCCAGGCGACTGCTCGTTCTTGCGGGCTTTCTATTCGAATTCGGACTACATGACCATCGAAGGAGTGGTGGTCGACGGGGACGACCTCGTCGTTACCGCCTCGTTCACGGGGCTTGCCGCTGCCGGGACGTTCACTGCGTTCTACGGTGCGGGCGACGGCGAGACGACGCCAGGCAATTGGGACGCGAACGCCGTGGTGGCGACGCCCGCTGCCGGTGACACCGCTTCGGCGCAGTATCGCGTCGTCGACGCGGGGAGCGCCGCTTTCGTCGCGTTCCGCCTTTCGGCTTTCGTCGGCACCGCGACGCCAATCATGCAGTGGACGGACTCCTACGTGCTTGCGCTTGCCTCGCCAGCTTTTAAGCTCGTGAGCACCGATGTCGGCTACACGAACCTCTCCTACGCCGCCACGTGCATTGGTCTAGGGCAAGGCGCCTCTTCGGTCGACATCGACGTTGAGCTCGCCACGGACGACGCTTTCACGGATGTCGTCCAGACCAAGCACCTCGCGCTGACAGGCCTTGGCTCCGAGTCGGTGACGTTCACCGGACTGACGACCAACACGACCTACTACGCCCGCGTCGTCGGGACGAACGACAAGCATGAATCCGGCGCGTCCTCCACGGTGTCAAAGACGACGCGCGACCCGCAGCCGCCCGAGGGCGTCGTCTCGTTCGCTGGGCGCGGCTTCACGACGCTCTCTGCGTCGGCGGCCGTCGCGACCTTCGGCACGGGGTCGGACTCCGCCACGATCCGCCTTGAGGCGTCGGCTGATGGTTTCGCGACCATTTCCGCCATGACGGCTGATGTCGCTGCCGAGGCGGGCTCGGGCGCGCTCCTCGCCGTACAGGGCCTCGCGCCGAACTCGACCTACGCTCTCCGGCTCCGCATCGAGAACGAATGGGGCCTCGTCACCTACGTCCCGGTCGACGGAACCTATTCTACGCGCGAGGCGCCGCTTGCCGCCACCGGAATCGGCTACACGGCCACGGCCGACGGCTCGACGGTCGACTTCACCTTCGGTGTCTCGGAGGTTTTCGCCGGTGCGACGTGCTACGCCACGCTCAAATACGACGGCAAGACCATCGGGACGGAGACCTTCTCGACCGCCGGCACGCTCGCCTGGGGCGGCGTCTCCGCCGCGCGGGGCGTCAAAACCGCGACTGTGACCGTGACCTCCGACGTGGACGGAACGACCTACACGCAGAGCTGGAGCATCTCCGTCGACGCCTCGTCGCGCTCCTACGCGCTCTCGACGCTCTCTGAGCTTTCGGGCATCGTCTTTCACGTCGGGGACTCCGCCACGCTGCCCGAGCTTCCGGGAGCGTCCGACCAGTACTTCGTGATGGACGTCCGCTCGTTCTCGCTCGCGGCCGACGGCCTCACGCTCACGGCCATCGAGCCCGGCTTCTCCGCCGTCCTCGCGATGAAGTGGAGCGCCTCAGCAGGCGACTTCGTGGCCGATCCCGTCCGCGCGCTCGCCGTCTGCATCCCCGAGCCCGAGGGCGCCGGCCGTGTCTTCTTCGCGCGCCCCGAAAACACGATGAACTGGGAGGACGCGACCAAGTGGCGCAATCTCGCGGATCCGGGCGCCGCGGCCGACTATCCGCGCCTGGCGGACGACGTCGCCATGGTGGCGCTGCCGAATGACAAGCAGGTGATCCTCAACGCCGACGCGACCGTGGGCGAGCTCTACGTTGGACCGGACGAAAACAACGTCCACAAGAAGATCCGCATCACCGGCAAGAGTTCGGCCACGCTCACGTTCGCCCGCTCGTCCGGCGAGCCAGGCCTCTTCCGCTTCACCGGCCACGGCCGCCTCGGCTCGACGGCCGTCACGGAAGGCTGGACCGAGCTGTGCGTCGGCGGCGGCGACGGCAACTCGACGACGACCGGCCTCGGCATCGAAATGCCAGGCGGCCTGCTCTTCGACGGCGCCTGGCCGGACTACACCGCCTGGGACTCGGACGAGATGAAGAACTTCGGCCGCGCCCGCTACATCATGGGCGACAACATGCGGTTCTGGAACATCCCCGAAGGCAAGACGCTCCGCATCGTCAACACCTACAGCCGCTACAAGATGACTGGCGACGACCAGGAGGGCAACGCAAACTTCCACTGGGGCACGGGCGGCCAGGTGACCGGCGCGGGCACGTGGTTCTACGACGGGGCCTCCAGCACCTTCACGCAGGGCCTGTTCCGAAGGTTCGAGGGTGTCGTCAAGGTCTCCAACAAGCAGGCCTACGACGCCTTCGCCGCCGGTTCGCGCGGCGGCTCTTTCAAGTTCCGTCCGGAAAACACGAGCTCCTCCTCCGCCGCCGTCGCCGAAAACGCGACGCTCCTCGTCGAAGGCGACGTCGGCTACAGCGGAAACGGCCTCAGCCACTCGAAGTCCATCGGCGTGGTCTTCACCGGCTCCGAACACGGATACGGCTCGTGGGACCGCGCCATCAACGCGTTCCCCGCCAAAAAATGGATTCTCGACGGCGGTTACCTCCGTCTGGTCTACGTGGCGAACGGCAGCGACAACTGGCGCGAGGACGGCACGAAGAACACGGCGCCGATCTGCATCCCGAACGGGGCGGAGACGCTTGTCGTGAGCAACGGTTTCACCGAGATTTCCATGAGCCAGTCCAACGACGACTCCACGCCGACGAACTCCCTCGCCTTCGCGCGCCTCGAGCATGCGGGCGACGGCGTTCTTCTCGTCAGCACCGCCCGCACCTACGACTCCTACCAGAACAGCGGAGCCGGCGCCTCCTGGCGCGTCCGCGCCGTCCTCGGCGGCTTCCACGGCCACGCCATCGGCGGCACGGGCCATGCGGTTTCCCGCCACGGCGACGCCTCCGTCCGCACGAACGTTCTCGAGTCCACCGCGCCGATCGTGCCGTGGATCGTCTCCGACGTCCAATACGGCTACAACCTCTACTTCTCGGGCGCGGACGACGAGACGGACGAAATCGTCATGGCCGGATACCCGCCGGACGTCGCCCTCGACGCGGTGTCCGATCCGACCTGGAACGCGAAATCCTACAACCTGTCGGTCGCCCTGACGGCCGACCGCACGGTCAACTCCTTCGTCCTGCAGTCCAACACGGGCGCAGGGAAGGAGAACCTCGGCAAGGGACGGACGCTCACGATCACGTCGGGCGGACTGATCCTGAGCAACAACAACCTGGCGAAGCTCGGAAACGAGGAGGGCGGAACGTCCGGCGAGGCCGGCACGGTCGTCTTCCCGAACAAGGCCTACGTCTACTCCGTCCGGCAGAGCGAATCGCAGCCGAACGAAATCTGGGCGGCGATGGTTTCGCCGCGCGGCGCGGTGTTCTCCTACCCGGGCGACCTGCGTCTCGGTGGTGACCAGACGGGCATCGACGACCACATCGCCGTGAACGGCATGCGCCTGCAGCTCGGCTCGTCCTCGAACGGGTGCGAGATCGACGTGCCGGTCCACCTGCACGGAACCGCAAAGCTGTCGGTCAACAAGGCCGGCTCCTTCTGCAAGCAGGAACTTTATTTCTGGGATCACGGCACGCCCGGCGCGCAGTTCGTTCCCGCCGCTGGCACCACCGAGAAGATTCTGAAACTCTATATTGATGGCGTCAACCAGAAGCGCGGCACATACGGCGCGACAGGCTCGGGCGCGGAGTTCATAGACGACAAGCACTTCTCCGGAACAGGCACAGTGCGGGTCCTTCGCGACGACCTTGCAATGCCGCTCGTCATTCGCATGAAATGACATGTTCAAAGCAAAGCAAAAAGGCAACATGAAAATAACATATTTCATATCGGCGTTTCTCGCTTCGCTCGTGGCATTTACGGCACAGGCATTGCCCGGGCCGACCGGCGTCTCGTTCGACAAGGGCGCGTTGTTCACCGTCGCCGGCTATACGGGCGCGTCGACGCTCTCCGGCTTTCCGGTGCTCGTCCGAATCGCCGAGAACTCGCCGTCCGGTTTCTCCTACGACGACCTCCAATCGAAGTCCACGGGCGCGGACATCGCGTTCGTCGGCATGGACGGCGGCGGGCTTCCGTTCGAGATTGACACATGGGATCCAAACGGCACGTCGCTGATCTGGGTCCGCCTGCCATCGATGCGGAACGGCACGCAGTTCGTCATGTGTTGGGGCTCGGAAACGAGCGGCAAGACGGTCTGCGGTACAAATCCCTGGATTGATTACACCGGCGTTTGGCACATGGGCGAGACGGGAACGCCGTCCGATTCCAACCCTGTCACGATCCACGACTCGACGGCCAACGGACTTGACGGATCCACGCCGGTCGGCGGGGCCGCGTCCGGCAGCATGGTCGGCGGTGCCTGGCTCATCTCCCCGGACAGCAACCACGACCGCTCGATCCGCGTGCCCGTTGGGGGGAGCGCGGCGGACCCTGCGAAGAAAGCGGCCGCCGATGCGCTCGGCACCGACTTTCACGCATCGTTCTGGATGCGAGCGAAGGGCGTGGTTCAGTGGGCTAATCTCATCTGCCGCCGCAAGGGCGACCAGGGCACGGGGTGGGGATTCTCGTTCCACGAGAACAGCGGAAGCACCCCCAAGCTGATGCGCGTCTACGCCGGCTCGACGACGCCCGCGACGACGTCCGGCACCTACAACCTCGGCGCGACGCTCAGCAAGACGGACGATGTCTGGAAGAAGGTTGATGTCGCGTGGCGTTATGACGTCGGCAACGACAAGCAGTATGCTGACATCTACCTCAACGGCGTCTACCTCGAAACCGTGACGTGCACCGAAACGGTAAATCAGCAGGACACGGACATCGGCATCGGCTGCTCGACGCAGGATGCCTACAATAAAGATCAAGCGGACAAGAAGGGCCGCCGCGTCAACGCCGAGATGGACGAGGTTCGTCTTGGCGCGTTCGTGCCGTCCGCCGACTGGATCGCGGCCGACTACGCCACGCAGACCTCCCCCTCATTCCTGACGACCAGTGCGGCGCAGTCATACGGGGCGTCCGCCGAGCCGCAGGTCGGCGTGACTGTTTCGGACGTATCCTATACCAATGCGACGTTCGTCGCGGCCGTCAGTTCGCTCGGGATGGACGCCGGGATGACGACTGCCGCCTCGTGGGCGGACCTGCTACTCGTCGTCGGGACGGATTCGTCGCTCTCCTCGCCGCTCTTCGCCGTACCGCTTGACCGTGTGTCCACGGCTCCCTCGTCGGTTTCGAAATCCCTCTTTGGCCTTTCGCCGAACACGACCTACTACGCCCAGGTTCGTGCGACGAACTCCCTCGCCGTCGCAGGCGAATCGATCGTCGCTCCGTTTGCGACGCCGAATCCTGCCCCCGTGTTCACCGCGAGCGTCAACATGGACCATCTCGCTCCGGAAATCACGCTCACGTTCACCGGCACGGGATGGGGCGATGTGATCACCCGAATCACGGTCGACGTCTCGACCTCCGATGATTTCAGCCAGGTGTCAACTTCCAAAACCTACACGGTGAATCTCGCCACTATGCCGGCGAACTTTAGTGACTTCGTCCTAACCGGTCTCCCAACCGCGTCCCCCCTGTACTACCGCTTCACCGCCGAGAACGCGGGCGGATACAGCCGATCCGTCGAACAGTCGGCATCCTCCACCCTCGCCGAAGGAGACAACGTCTGGTCTGGTCTCTCCGAGGATATCGACGACCCCAACGCCTATGTCTTCGTCGGCGGGCTGCCGGCACCCGACAAGACGCTCTATTTCACCACCCCCGCCGGCCTCAGCCCGGTCATCAATCGGGATGTCGCCATGCCGTCGCTGCGCTTCTGGAACGGCAAGAAAGACGATAACGGCAATGAGGTGGTTGATACGGCCTGTCTGGGTGGTTACCACAGCTGCGGATACGACTTCTCGGGATCCGGCATTCTCTCCTTCGCCGCCGAAAAACCGATTCTGCAGGCCTCCAAGGGCACCAACATCGTGCGGAATCCGCTTGTGTTCCACCGCACCAACAGCCAGACGGTCTACGTCACTGGCCGCAGTGGCCGGCTCGACCTCACGGGCGAGCTGATGCTGCCGGATGGCGTCACGAACACCACGATGCGCGTGAACGGCGAGGGCGGCGAGGTCCACTTCGGCGGGCCTTCGACCGACTTCATGGGACGGCTTTTCCTCGAATCGTCCTTCACGCTGTCGCTCGACGTCCCGAACGCCATGACGAACGTGAACCGGGTCTATTTCGAGGGCGGCTGGGGGTCATTCACCTACCTGAAGAACAACACCGGTGCGCCCATGACGTTTCCGCGCTGCACGATGGTCGACAACACAACCGGCTGGTCGAACACCCGCGCGTGCTACGCTGGTGCTCCGCTCCTTTTTCCTGCTGCGACGTTCCGTCATTACGATCGCGGAGGAAACGGCACCAGGGAGGCCGACGTGTTCGCGAAGAACCTCGTTGTACTGAACACCGGAACTTGGTTCAACAAATACGGCAATGGAACGTTTGCGGTTGCGGAGGAGACAACGTGGGAGTCCATGGACGCCAAGCACGGCATCGCCCTCTACGGCGGCTGCTTCTGGGCGCAGACCGATGTCGGCCTGCCCCCGACCGGCGAGTTCTATGTTCCCAACGATCATGTCTGGCCGGCCACAATCGGCCTCAGCCATGACTTCTACCCGACGCTCGACGGATCGTCGACGCCGCGCGTGTTCCAGTCGAACAAGTTGGCCAACTGGGGCTTCACGGGCTTCGGCGGCGAGCGCACCGTCTGCTGGAACGCGGACCCGACGCTCAACCTCACTAACACCGCGAGCGGCTCCGTGGAAATCCGTCTCGGGGACGCGGCGCACACGAACATCGCCGGCAAGGCCTACAGCGACTACTACGCGTATCCTGCGGCCTTTGTGTTCGGCAACCGCTCGGAGTTCGCGGATGGGACCATCCTCTTTCTGAACCCGATCCGCTACGAGCTCGGCCAGAACTGGGACGGGAAAACCGTGTTCGAAAGCACGAACCACGTCGTTGCCGCACGACTCCGCGGCTCGCTCAAGCTCGGCACAAGCGGCAAGACGTGGAACTTCTCCGGCCGCAATTTCGGCGGCTACCTCGCGCTCGAGGCCGACAACTCTGACTTCACCGGCAAGGTCAACGTCTGCGACAAGGGAAATCTTCTCGTGAACTCGAACCTCGTCGCCCGGTCGGCCACGGTGCAGTCAGGAGCCGGGCTCGGCGGAACCGGCAGTCTCTCGACAGAGGGCGGCACGACGGTGAAGAGCGGCGGCGCGCTCTTCGGCGGCGAATGGAACAAGGGCGGCGTCCTGACACTCGGTGGCACAAATACTTTCGAGAGCGGCTCCGCGCTGCGCGTTGAGGCGGGCTCGTCAGACGACGGCCGCGGATGCGTGAAGCTCGCCGCTGGCTCGACGCTAAAGCTTACGGCGCCTGTCTATGTGGACGTCGATACCGATCCTCGCGTCTCTCCCGTCCGCGGCGCGTCTTGCAAGGTCCTCGACTGGAGCGAGGCGACCTTCGAGTCTGGCGCCGCGCCGACGCGCGATGACTTCACGGCACGCACCGAGAGTAATCCCGATCTTAAACGCATAAGTTTAACTGTGCGTGAAGACGGGCTCTACGTGGGGTACGTATCTGTCCGTTGCCCGCAAGTTTTTAAAATAAAAATCCGATAGGCCCTCGCATATTTCATGAAACAACTTTGTGTTTTGCTGCTCCTTTTTGCAGTCGGCTTTACTGCCGTCGCTGGAACGGACTGCTGGACATACACGCCGCCGCCAGCCGGAAAGACGCAGGGGACGCTGTCTTGGACTGATTCGTCTGGATTCGAGAATGTCGTGCAGGGTATCAAGATCGTTAGCGGAACGGACAAGAAGCTCTACATCTACGAACGGACGAATGGTGGCAACGCGAACGCGCTGAACCTCGACTTCTCTGTCGGCATCGAGGACGGCTACGAACTGATCGAATTCCAAGGTTCCGTGTTCAGCGGAAACACCTACGTCACGAACTTCGTTGCCCCATCCTCGCTCGTCAGGATTCCGCGCTACGCGTTCAATGGCTGCTCGGCGCTGGTCCATGTCGAGTTCAACGACGGACTGGAAACCATCGGGGAGCACGCATTCGACACTTGTTCGGCACTTTCGACCATCGACAACTTCCTTCCTTCCTCCGTCAAGTTCATCGACAAAAACGCATTCTACAAATGCACGGCGATTACGACCGATTGCGTCGCCGCAGGCGTGACCAACATCGCTTCCCGCGCCTTCGAGTTCGCGTCCGTGCCGTCGTTCGACTTTTCCGCCGCGCCGCTTGACGTGATCGACGAACTCGCGTTCTACGAGATGCCGGCGCTGACGAACGTGGTCCTCAACCAAACCCTCCGCTCTATCGGGCGCGAGGCCTTCCGCGGCTGCACGGCGCTGAAGACGGTTTCGCCGCTCCTGCCGACGGGCCTGCGGGTTTTCGGCAGCGGGAACAGCGGCGTGTTCTACGGATGCACGGCGCTCGAGGGAGACGTCCTGTGGCCGAATTCACTGACGAACATCGCGAATCGGGCGTTCTACCAATCGAAAATTACGACCTTCACGGCTCGCGGAAAGGACATCGTCCGTTTTGAAACGCACCCTCTCTTTAGCTGCACGGCCTTGACTAACATCATCCTCTCGAGCTCCATCGCTACCTATGGCAGTGCCCTGATGGACAGCTGCAAGGGAGGTTCGCTGGAGCGACACGTCTGGTTCCTCGGTCCTCCGCCAGAGGCATTCCCGAGCCAGTTTTTCTCCAACACCGACAAGCAGTTCGTAACGATTCACCTTCCATGGAGCCAGCAGGAAGCCTGGCGCGAGTATGCTGCAACGGCATCCAACGCGACCTTTACGTTCAACAAGACGACCAAGACACTGCCAGAGAAAATCGACGATGTCGGCACATGGCAGTCCGGCGTCACGCAGAACGTCACTTGGTGGAAGGATTTCGATCAGCACTTTACAATAACGGTCAGATAGGCGATGCGGTGTTTTGTCGAGATTGACTTTGTGCCGTCGTAGGGTGTATAATTATGTTATGAAAAAGTGTGTAATTTTCGTTTCGGTTCTGGCGGCGACCGTGTTGCCAGTTCTGGCGTGGGACATGCTTGTATGGGGGAACCGTGATTCTAATATGAATCTCGCGTCCAGTTGGGATGACGCGGACGGCAACGTTTCGTCTGTCGCCCCGTCTTCGAACACCGTACTATTCTTCTCCACGAACGCCGTTGTTCAGCCGGTCCTCACGGCGAGCATGACGGTGAAGGGACTCCATTTCGGAGCAAGCACCAACGACACCTCTGCGAATGTCGTCGGCGTCCATCCAGCCGATGGGGAGGGCGGCTACAACTACAGCGGCTACCGCATCACAGGGGAATCCGGGGCGATTCTCACGCTCGACGGCGACAGCGGCAACAAGGGGTGGACGCGCGACGTCCACATGGCTACGAAGGGCACGAACTCCATCGCCGTGCCAGTGGCCTTCACGGACAACCGAGCGCATTGCGTCTACTCGTCCGGTGGGCGTCTCATTTTCGAAAAGACTGTCTCGACGCATGCCACGTCGGCGTTCACCGCGGGAAGCCAGGCCTACGGGCGCATCGTCTTCGCGGCGCCGAACCCAGACTTTGCGCCGAAGAGGGTCGACATCAGCGGTGAGGTCGCCATGGCCGATCCGCGCGCGTTCGAAGCCGTTCCGAAGTTCTACTCGGGGTGCTGGGGGTGGGGGAACAAGGTTAATGGATTTCCTTCCGAGAAGGCGTGCCATCTTATCAACGAGACGGATACTCCCGCAGTTATCACTGCCGAGGCCATTGAGCTTTCCGACCACGACTGCTTTAGCATCGACGGCGGTCCTTTCCCGATGTCTAACACCGTGTTCAGGGCATCGATGCGCGACGGCAAGTCAATCGGCGGGGGAACCGCCAATATCGTAGTCAAGGAGGTCGTCTGCACGTCGCTGAACTCTGAGCGGACTTTTACGAAGCACGGCTCCGGCACGCTTGTCAACCTCGGCGGTTTCTGCACGAACAGTGTCGCGACCAACATCCTGCAGGTGAGCGCGGGAACCTATGTCGCCATGACGCCAGACGGCCTGAGTCGGCGGCGCAATGTTCTGTGGGGGGATACGTCCACCTTCAATTCTATCGGCGCGCGCATCGGGGTGAACTTCGATTACGCGCCGGAGCACAGTTCGGACAACGACGGCGACCTGCGGTTCAACCATTGGAACCGTCCCGAAGGCTTCGCCGCCGTCGGAGGGGTACGCCATGTGAACCTCTACAATGGCGCGCTCCTGCGTCGCGGATTGACTCATCCGGTCCTTGCCGGAAACTGGAGGCAGTTCGCCAACACGATGGGCTTTGGCGCCGAGGGGGCGGACGGCACCGTCGTTCTCGACAATGACATAGACCTGAACATCTCAACCGGCAATTCCGGCCAGAATGAAACATCCGTCTCGGTTTGGAACGGAGACGCCTTTGTTGATGCGCGGTTTGCGGGTTGCGTGACGAACGCACCCGACTCGAATCCGACACATCTTTGGGTCCGGCTAAGCAAGAAGGAAGCGGGCGTCCTCGCGCTGGACGGCCCCTGCTATGTCACATGCGACGGACGCGTCTATGGCGGCGGACTTCTCGTGAATGATACAATCGCCTGCAAGTATGTCGTCTATGACGGTGCGTGGATCGGCGGAACGGGGCGGACGCTTGATCTCGAGATTCAGTCTGGCGGAGGGCTTCGCCCAGGAGAGCAGGGCGGCGAACTTGAAGTGTCGGGCGCAGTTTCGTTCGCCGATGGCGCGAAGATCATCGCCGACGTCGGAACGGATATTCATGGCTGTGCGAACTTCACAGGGACGGACGTGAGTCTCTCAGCTGCTGGAGACATCACCGTTGAATTGCAACCTGTTGGTTCAATAGACAGTGGCGCGAGAGTCAAGATTCTTGACTGGTCTGCGGCAAGTCCGTCGACTGTGACTGCGTTTGAGCTGTCTCGCTATTCCGTTTCCTTTGATACAAATGTGTTTTTGAGGGCGCGGCTCAGCGTCAAGGATTCTGCGATGTATTTGTCATATTCCGCAGCAAAGCCGCGTGCGCTTAGAATATTCTTAAAGTAGTGGTTTTCGAGGGGGCATGTAATGAAGATTCACAAATTTTTTGTTTGCCTGTCGTTAGCTTCTGGCTTTTTTGTATCGACGGCTATCGCGTCTGCGGGTGTTGCGTTGCCGCAGCCGCAAGGTGCTGAGTTCGACTACGGTGCCAAGTTCACCGTGTCCGGATACGCCGCTGGGAAGCCGGCCCTGTCCGGATTCCCGGTGCTTGTCCGGATCCAGAACGGTTCGCCGTCCGGTTTTTCCTACGATGACCTTCAGTCGAAGTCCACCGGCGCGGACATCGCTTTCGTCGACATGAGTGGCAACGGCCTCCCGTTCGAGATCGACACGTGGGACACAGACGGCACGTCGCTTATTTGGGTTCGTCTCCCGTCAATGACGAACGGCACTGAGTTCGTGATGTGCTGGGGTTCCGCGACGAGCGGAAAGACCATCTGCGGCACCAATCCCTTCGCGGGCTATTACGGCGTTTGGCACATGAACGAGGCGAACGCCAAAGATTCGAGCTCGAACCATCTGGACGGCACAGCCAACGGATCAGTCACGACTGTCGACGCCAAGCTTGGAAAGGGCGCGAGTTTTTCTTCAAGCGCCAAGATCGAAACCACCAACACGCTCAACTCGGCCTTTTCTTCGGTCATCTCCTTCGAGACATGGGCTCTCGCCTCCGATGTAAGCGGGAAACAAGCCCTTTTCGGCAAGGAGGCTCTGGCGACGTTCAAGATCGAAGGCGGCGCCACGTGGTTTACGACTCCTGGGAAAGAAGACTTTAAGAACGTCAATTATCCAGTTAGCGCGAATACTTGGTACCACATTGTTCTTACCTTCATTCCGAATCAGACAGCCAAGGTCTATGTCAATGGGAACTTGGAAAAAACTCAGGCGGATAGTAAGGGCTTTAATGATCTCACCAAGTCCTGCCCCGTTGTCTTCGGCAGCAATCAGTGGAATCAATACTACAAAGGCGTCCTTGACGAGTGCCGCCTCCTGACGACGGAGCTTTCCGCCGACTGGATCGCCGCCGACTACGCGACGCAGTCGAGTGAGTCGTTTCTAACAGTCGGCGTGGCGGAAGTCTGGCGCGAAAAGCCCGATCCCGCCGCGGAACTGTCCGTCGGGTCGGTACAGATTTCCAACGCCGTCGCGACGGTGTCCGTTTCCCGGCTTGGCGCAGACGCGTCCTACGTCGACGTTACGGCATCGGTGTCCGCATCTGCCGATTTCGCTTCTACAGTATGGACGACGACATATCGCGTCTCGGGCGAGGACACGCGCGGCATTTCCGTCGCGGGTCTCGACCCGTTCACGACCTACTACGCGCGCGCCGTCGTGGCGAACGACAAGGGCAAGTCGGTTACGACCGCCGTCGTTTCGTTCAAGACGAAGAAGGCGCCGCGCGCGCCTGGCGACAAGATCGTCGAAGGACTCGAAGACTACGGCGCGCTCACGCTTGTCGACGAAATCGACTGCTCGCTGTCGCTCGCGGACGACCCAGACCACCTCTTCCGCGAGTATCCCGCCGGATGGTCCACCGTGGAAGACATCCTCGACGTCCCGACGCGCGTCATGCACCACAAGAGCGACACCTGCTGCTACGTCTCGTGGCGCGTCGGAAAAGGGAAGGGGATTGTTCCGAACGAACCATACGTCCTCGTCGTGGACTATCCGGACGAAGCGCCGCGGTCGGTCACTGTCTTCAACTTCGGCAACGCCACGCGCCACGGCTACCACACGGGCTGGACGGCCGGTGACTCGTGGTCGCCGCCTTACGTAACGCAGTCAATCGAGTCGTGGGCGATACCGTATTCTGGCGAGACGAAGCAGCTCGTCCAGGTCATGGTGCCGTTTGAGAAGTCGAAGCAGTACAACGGCAGCGACAACCGCATCCCGATGGACACCGACGGCTTCGACCTCAACTTCGGCATCATCAAGGCGGGCGAGGCGCCGGATTCCGTCGGCCTCGCGGTCTCGGCGATACGGCTATACAAGATCGACAGCTATGACGTAGCGCGTCCGTCGATCCCGTATCCGGCGGAGGGCCTGCCTCGCCGCATCGTCACCTCGCGCGAGGAAATGGGCGATGGCGACGACTTCGCCGGCTTTGCGCACCCGCAGGACTTCTACAAGGGCCGCGCGAAGATGATACGACTTCTCGGCATGAACACCTGCTCCAAGGACCTTCTCGAGTTCGGCTACCAGCAGAACTTCCCGGGCGATTCCCGCTGGGGCTACGCGACGGACTACTGGACGGAGATCGTCGACAACCTCGCCGCGGAGGATGTCTCGATCCTTCCGTTCTACGAATACCACGGCTCCCGCGGTGCGTCGGGCATCGGCTACATGGACAGCCTCAAGCCCTGGACGCTCAGCTCCGCCAAGGACGCGAGCTGGAAATACCTCTTCTCCAATCAGAGCTATGTCTACAACTGCATGATTGACTTGACGAACGACGAAGCGCTCTGGGATTTGCAGAAGCTCTTCCAGAAGACCATTCAACCCTACCTCGGCAAGGCCAACTTCCTCGGCATGTGGATTCGCAACCGTGGCGCCATGCCGATGGGCTTCAACGACGGTGCGATCGGACGCTTCAATCAGGACACGGGGCGCAACGTCACACGCGCTGACATCTACAACAACGGCAACTACCGCGGGACTGAACTCTACAACGCCTACCGCGAGTGGTGGTACGGGAAGCGGTGCAGCATCTTCTCCCGCCTCCAGGGGCTCATCAGCGGACAGCTCCCGGGCGCGAAGGTCTACTATACCAACACGATCGAGGAGCCGGGCGAGTTCTGGGCCAACTGGGGCAACCCGAGGCCGGCGCTGCTCGGCAATGACGCCGACCAGAAGTACCTAGGCAAGAACTTCAACGAATACACCGGCAAGAACTGGAGCACGAGCATCGGAGCCGCCGCGGGCCAGTATTGGCCCAACGCGCTCAACGCCGACTGCCCGACGTGGGGCAACTACGAAGTGCATCATTCCGCGCCGGCGGACGACCCGCACAACTACACGAACTTGAACAATGTCGCGCTCTGCTACCCGTTCAACACCGTGTGGACGGTCGCCGACAAGACCGCCTCAGCGCGCTACCGCAACAAGAGCGGCGACTTGCCGTTCGTCCGCCACTACTCGCTCAACGAGAACGACTTCCGGAACGCATCCAACCAGGAGATCTGCGGCTACTACACGTGCGACTGGGATCACGCCGGACGCGCCGTGATGCTCTCCGAACTCTACGCGATGGCGTATGACGACCCGACGATGCTCGCCTACCTCTTCACGGCGAACCTCGTCCGCAACGACTCTACATACGTTCGCGAGTTCAACCTCAACTACCTCTCGCTGCCAGCGATGAAGGGCGAAGTCCTTGTCGGCGGGGGTTGGCCGGATACGTTCACCGTCCGTCGCTATGTCACGGACAAGGGAACCTACTGGGCTGTCATCAACTGCGACGTCCGCGAGTGGTCGGGCACGGTCGACTTCCATACCGACGCGGATCAGATATGGTATACGGTCTCGGGCCAGCCGCTTCCGCTCTCTGGCGGCAAGGCGACGCTTTCGCTCGAGCCGTTCCAGATGGTGTGCTTTACGGACGTCGAGCCGGAGCATATAGACACTCCCGTCTTTCGCTATGCGTTTGCGGAGAATGTCGAGGCGAAGTCGGCAACGATCTCGGTGACGCTTCTCGACCTCGGCCACCAGGCCTCATCGGCGACGGTCACTTGGTCACTCTCCGGCGGCGCGGCTGATGAGGCCTCGGGTACGCTCCCGACTTACACGACGCATGGCACTCAGACCGTCCGCGTCACAGGGCTCGAGCCCGAGACGGAATACACCGTTTCGCTTGTCGCCACCAACTCCAAGGGGAAGACCGCGACGATGGATTTCACGTTCAAGACCGCGATCTGGCCATTTGTCCTGCAATCTCCGACGGCGGTCACAGACTCCGGCGGCACAAACGCGACTGTCAGCGTCAGGCTTTCGCGCGCCGATCAGACGGCTGCGCTCAAGCTTCTTGTCGGTGACAATGTGGTGAAGACCTGGAGTTCCATCGTGGCAGGCGACATCTATTCCGGTTCGTTCGGCATCAGTCTCGGGAAGGTGACGCGCTATCGTTTCGTCGTCGATCAGGGCGGCACCTACGAGACGGTCGCAGAAGGGCGTGTTGTCGGGCGCAAGACAATCGGCTGGATCGACATCCAACTCGACCAGTCGAACTATTCGGCATGGCCGTTCGCGTCCGCATCCGGTCGCGACCCGCTTGACGGCGGCACGTGGTCGAAGTCTGGCTCGAACAACATCTCCAAGTGGAGCTCCGACGGCGGCAACAAGCGCATCGACCTGGCGACCGAGGAGGACGGATTCGTCCGCTACACGGCGAAGAGCGCCTCTGTCGAGGGCAAGAAGGTCCGCATCGAGGGCCGCACTAAGTTTGCGCCTGAGTTCGGCGTGCCCGCCGCGCTTGATTCTGCTCCGCTCGCCGCGCTCGCGCTCGGCAAGGAGGGGACGGTTCAGACGCTCTACGGCTATGCGGCTTCGGGCTGGGTGCCGTTTGAGACCTTCCGCGTCCCGGCCGATGGCTGGATTGATTGGGCGGCGGACCTCGATTTCGACGCAAAGACCGTGACATACAGTGCGGGCGACCCGCTCGCGAAGCTCGCGAGCGGCGGCACAAATGCGCTGCCTATTGCGGGGACTGCGCGGCAAGTCTCCCGCGTCACCTACATCGGCAGTGGCGCGATCGATGACTTCAAGGGGGTCTACTACATCGAGACCAACGCTGCGCAGACCGTGGTGACAGACGATGTCGTCATCCGCACGGACGGCACGGGCCTTACGTTCTCCAACGTAGGAACGGACATCGAGAATTTCGTCATTGGGCTAAAGGACGCCGAGGCTGGCGGCTGGTATGCGGCGTTTGGTTGTACGTCACTGAGCGGTGACCGCGGCGACTGGCTCTGCGTCTCGTGCAAACAGGCAGACGGAAGCGCGGTAGACTTGCCTGTCGACACCGATGACAAACCCACGCAGTTCTTTATGCTCTTTCGCGTCTCGGGGGCGATCGAACCCGGCACACCGCTCTCCGCGCTTCTTGAAAACGAATGACAATCGCAAAACCTATGATTTACACAATGAAAAATTCTGTCGTACTTGTTCTCCTCGCCTCGTCGGCGTTCGCCTACGCTCCGGCATGCGCCGCCACGGAGCCGCAGCTGATATCGAAACAATCCATTGCCACGATTTACAAATCCAACGGAACGGTAAACAATGATGCATTCGGCGGGGGAACCGGTATGGGCAACTTTTTTGACGGCAACCTGGAGAGCGGCGTTTACATCGGACCGAACAACCGGACTGACAACGGCTCCTATATTATTCTCGATTTCACGAAGGACTCCTCCATGCCGTCTGGTGGATGGTTCGTCACGTCTTTTGCCATTTCCTCCGCGACCACCCACAAGTATTCCCTCTACTATTCGCCGGACGGATCGGCCTGGACGAACGTAAACGACGGAGTCGGCGTTTCGAAAGTGGGGACAGGCGTGTATGACGTGAACGAAGTGGCGAAAAAGGCCAAGATCGTTTTCGATGAAGTCGGTGGCTGGACGGCGAGCGTCAGCGAAATTCAGGTTTACGGCGTGAATCCGGCTGATGTCACGTGCCCGCACTCCCACTTGCCGGAATGGGAAGCAATTCAGTCGACAGCCAGTTGCACCGAATACGGCATTGAGCAGCGGCAATGTCCAGATTGCGGAGAATGGTTCCGGCGTGAATCGTCCACAGCGCTCCCGTTGGGGCACGATTTCGAAAGCCACTTGGACGCGACTGGGACAAGTCTCCAGTTCGGATCAGGGTCTATCACTTGCAAACGATGTGATTGGTCTCTAGACCTTTCCAAGCCTGCCAACCTCGTTACGAATATCGTCGGCGGCACGAAAATCGGACGGGTTCCGGCTCCGGGCCAGGTGAATTTCACCGACGTGACCGTTTCGTCCACGGGGCAGGAAATCTACGGCGTTACGCCAAACTACCTGATAGACAACAACTGGACGGCCGCATGGAATCATTACTGGTTTGCGAACTCAAAATCCACAGCCGAATACGTCCAATATGCTTTCGGGACGATGATCGATCTCACTGCCGTCGACATCTCGGTGCCCAACCGGACCCACACCTTGCAGTTCTACAGTGTGGAACCAGATGGCACGGAAACGCTTGTTGCCGAGCATGCCGTGGAGAAGGACACTTCCATTCCAGACAAGGTCGGCAGTGACGACAACCCGAATGCCTACCAGCACTTCACCATCGAGTTCCGCGGATTGACGCTCAAAACGCTCCGCGTCAAGTCGAACGAAACGGATGTTGCGCTCAAGATATGCGAACTCCACCCCTACGGCACGGTGGCTGGCGCCGGCAAATCTGCCGCGGTCCGCACGCGGGTAATCATTGATTAGCGGCGCGCTTGGTTGTGCGGATGAACAGGTTGTTGATTTCCGCCGCGGCGCTTGCGCTTTGCGGCTGTATGTGGCGGACGGACGCGCCTGCCGTCGCGACGACGACGGAGGTCATGGTGTTCTTCGACGCCGAAGACTACACGTCCGACAGGCCGAATGACGCGCTCCGCGATCTCTGCAACTTGTTTCACGACGAGGGCTTCGTCGTGCACATTGCGCTCGCCGGATATCTTGCGCACGAGATCGAGCGCTACGGGCGCACGGATGTCGTCGAGGCGATGCGTCCGCACCTGATCGGCACGCAGTCCATGTACCACAGCCTGCATCCGAACATCATGGAGATGTCGGACGGTGCTGACTATGCCGCCGCCTATGCGCGTGTCTACAAGCAGGAGAAGGAGGCGATCGAGCTCATCCGCCGCGTCACGGGACGCCGTCCATTCTTCGCTGTTCCTCCAGGGGCCTCGAAAAGCTACGTCGCGATGGACGTCTATTCCGACCTCGGCATAAAGTTCTACTGCGACACGGTGTGCGCGCGCGACGAGGCGGGGGGCGACTGGTTTCAGGGCATGCGACAGTTCCCGTACTCGAATACATTCTGGATTGAGGCGCTTATCCCCGGGCAGGAAGGCGGCATCGCTGGCGGCAAGGATGACGTGCTGGGCATCAACTGGACGAAGGCGCTGAACGAGCTGGCGTCTCGCCCGCGCCAGATCATATTCCTGCATCCGTGCATGGCGGTAAACGCGGAGTTCTGGGATAGCGTCAACTTCATGAAAGGCAACTTCTGCGAGTTCGGCAAGTGGAACGTCCCGCGCCGCCGCAGCGCAGCGGACACCGAGCTCTACTACGCTCGGATCCGCGAACTGCTGCGGAGGATCAAGGCAGACGGGCGCTTCGCGCTGGCGACGCTCTCGGAAAAGGCCGCGGCCGAGCGGCATCGCTCGGCCATCAAGCGGAACGACATGTCTGGCTTCGGCGCTCTGAGGTGCACCGGGGTCTATTCGGTCGCAGACGTGTTTCAGGCGGCCGTAGCGTTTCTGCGCGACGACTCGCTTCGGGAGTTCCGCCCGGGCAGGACGTACGGATTCCTCGAAAAGCCGTATGCAATCGACCGTTCCGTCGCGCTCAAGACCATTGATCTGCGAGAGTCGGCAGGCAGGATCGATCTCTCTCGCCACATCCCCGCGTCGATAGATGTTGGCGGAACGCGTATTGGTCCTGGCGATTTTCTTGTTGCCGCGCTGAAGGCGCTGAACGGAGGACCTGCGCCCTCCAAATGCCCGGAATCGGTGACCATCTCGCCGTCCGATCCGCTCGCCGATCTCGACCAGTTCCCAAGACTTCGCGATTTCCATCCGGCGGGAACATGGGTGTTCTGGCCTGAGTACAAGGACGAGTTCACGTCCGATCGCCTTCGCTGGCAGCTCTGGACATGGCGCCGTGAATGACCCTGCGCTGGCCCGTGGCCCTATCGCTGCTGCCGCGCGGCGGAGGTGGCGGCATGAGACGCGGCGGCGGAGGTGGCGGCGGACGGTTGCCGCTTTCGTGTACGGGTTCAAGTATTTTCATTCTTTTTTAGCCATGGGTGACTTGTAAAGGGGGTGGGTCAGCAAAAACTCCTTAAGCCGCCTGGGCCATACGTGAATCGTAAGCATATGCAGTTTCTCCGTTTAGTGATTCCC
>CACZHC010000030.1 GCA_902780865.1 uncultured bacterium | reverse complement strand
CTACTACGGCGAGGCGTCGCTCTCGCACCGCAAGGAGTGGGAGAAGGCGACGGTCGCGCGCAATCTCGACATGGTGCGCCGCAACCGCAACCATCCGTCTGTCGTGTTCTGGAGTCTTGGCAACGAGGCGGGGCCGGGAGAGAACTTCGCCGCCGCGTCCGCTGCTATAAAAGAGATGGATCCCTCGCGTCCGATCCAGTACGAGCGCGACAATTCCGTCGCGGACGTCGATTCCAACCAGTACCCAGGCGTGGACTGGACGGTGTGGAAATCAAACGACCACAAGGCGAAGAAGCCGTTCTACATTTCCGAGTACGCGCACAACATGTGCAACGCGATGGGCAACTTGAAGGACTACCAGGACGCGATCGAGTCGTCGGACGTGATCCTCGGCGCGGCGATCTGGGACTGGGTTGATCAAGGGCTCTACAAGCGGGCCATGGTAGGGACGCGCGTCCCGCGCGTCCGCGGTCACGCGGGACGCGTGACCCTACCAGCCGAACCTAAAGAACCATTTGTCATCGCCTACGGCGGGGATTTTGACGACAAGCCGAATGACGGGCAGTTCGTGATGAACGGAACCGTCCTCTCCGACCGCACGCCAGAGCCGGGCTACTACGAAGTGAAGCACGTTTTCCAGCCGTTCGACTTCAAATTTGCGGATGACGGCGCGAAAGTGACGATCCGGAACCTCAACTACTTCAAGAAGGCCGCAGGATATACGCTGGACATCGTGGTGTTGGGCGCGGAAAAACCGACAAAGGCTTCGCATCCGCTCGACATTGCACCGCGCGGAAGCGCCACGTTCGACGTGAATGGCATCAAGGGCGGATCTGTCTGCGTGCGCTGCGAAATCACGCTGGACGATGACGACGGTATTCTCAAAAAGGGACATGTGATCGCGAACGACCAGTTCGACTTCAAGGGAATCTACGAAGCGGCAAATCGAGTTGAAGTGAAGGCGGAAGGAAAGGTCGACGATACGTCCGACGCTAAGTCAGTCGGCTTCAAGGCGGGCGGCACGGAAGTGCGCTTCGACCGCGCGTCTGGTGCGCTTGTCTCGTATGTGAAGGGTGGGCGGGAGTTTCTTCTTGCGCCGATGACGGTGGACGCGTTCCGCGCGCCGAGCTCAAACGAAGTCGGACTTGGCGATAGGTGGGCGCAGGCGGGCCTGCGCGAGCTTGTGCAGAAGGCGACGTCGATTTCGGAAGTGACGACGAATCCCGACGGCTCGAAGTCGTTTGTCGTGGTTGCCGACGTTCGCGGAAAGCAGAAGGAGCGCCTCGTCGGCTTTGGCGGCAACAACGGCAAGCAGTGCGAGATTGTTCCTGTGGGGGCAGTCGCGCAGCACGATCCGCACTTCGTCGTCGCGCAGAAGTGGACGGTGTTCGGCGACGGCAACGTGGCGTGCCAGTCCGAGATCCGCTCGCGCGGACGCGTGATGGAGCTTGCCCGCATCGGCTACCGCTTCACGCTCGACAAGGGGCTTGGCAAGGTCAGCTGGTTCGGTGCGGGTCCGTTTGAGAACTATCCGGACCGCAGAAGCGGCGCGTTCACGGGATGGTGGAGCACTGGTGTCGACGGGATGGTGGAGCGCTACGCGAAACCGCAGGACATGGGCATGAGATGCGACACCGCCTGGGCGTCGCTTATGGGAAGCTCCGGCATGTTTATGCTGATGTCGCTCGGCGAGCCGTTTGCGTTCTCGGCGATTCCGTATTCGCCGACGGAGCTGGTGAAGACGATGCATCCGCAGGAGCTGCCGGAGACAGGGAAAGTTGAATTCGGCGTCTACGCCGCGGTGCGCGGGCTCGGAGGCGCGTCGTGCGGCCCGGGTCCGATGGGACGTGACATCATTCGCAACAACAAGACATTCACGCTCGACTTCCTGATTGGCGTGCCGCGCGACCGGAACCGTCTGCCTTATCTGCCGCATGCCGAGCTGCCGCCGGACGTGCGCACTGGCGAGGACATCGTGCCGACGGTCGTTGCGTGCACGTCGGCGGAGCCGGGCGAGGGTGACGCTGATCATCTCGTGGACGGCGACCTTTCGACGATCTGGCACAGTCAGTACGGCGTGACCCTGACGAAGTACCCGCATGCGGTGACTGTCGACCTGGGACGCACCGTGAACGCGAAGGGCGTCTCGATCTGGCAGCGCCAGAACGGGCCGTGAAGGACTTCAAGTTCGAGGTTTCGGCGGACGGCAAGCAATGGCGCGAAGTGATTGCGTCGCAGCTTAAGCCGGGCGCGGCCGAGCAGAAGTTCGCGTTCGCCGCGCCGTCGCCTGTGCGCTTCTGGCGCTTCACGGGGCTCAATGAGCATAACGGCCGCGAATTCGCCTCCCTTGCCGAGATCTCGTTGCACTAAGGAGCAACGGTCGGCAGGTGCCGAAAGGGAAGGGGTGCGGATTATGCAGGATACGCTTCGGATGCCGCTTAAATGGATTGTTGTGGGTGTTGCCGCGTTTTTCGTTGCGGTGGCTGTTATATTCTGGCTTGGTACGCGAGACTGCGAACTGAGCGCGGAAGTCGCCCGGTCTGTGCGGAAGCCGGACCTCTCATTGCCGAAAGACGAGGAGAACATCTACGTCGGGATGCTTGCGGCGCAAAAGGTCTATTGTGATGAGTCTTGTCTTGAATGCGACGAGGACGATGACGAGGAAGAGGACGACGAGGACGAATTGACGCCGGAGCAGGAGAAAGCGCGGATGGATGCATTCCTCGCGACGAACGCCGCGGCAATTGCCATTCTGCACGAAGCGGCGAAGCGTCCGTTCTGGCGCGACAAAGACTTTGTGGCGTTCTGCGAGCGGGAGCTGGCGGCCGCAGTCGCTGGATCAGGGGCGGATGATGAAGAGCTAAGGGCCATCGATCTTCTCCGTCTGTTGGATGAAGACGGTCGTCGCCGGCTGGAGCGAGGCGAAATCGCCTCCGCGATGGAAGACATGCGCAGTCTTTTGTCCATTGGCATGAAAATGCAGGACGGTGTGGAAAGCAGTTTCAATTGGCTTCTTGCCGGCGTATCCTGTAGATTGGCGCTACAGCTTGCGCGGGAAGCGGCCCGTTCAAAGGAACTTTCCGACGGGGAACTCGAGACGATAAGGGAGCTGATTCGTCCGATGTGCGATTCTGATCGGCTCCGCAGGTCCGTCATGGCGGCGGTGGATGCGGAACATTGGTTGCGCGACAGGCTTTTCGGCAGGCCAGGGTCTCTGAGCGATAGCATGCCACATGGACCGTTGGGCTGGATTCTCCAGTCCTTTGCCTTCCATCCAAACCGCGTCAGGAATCTGCTTGCGGAAGACATGCGGGAGGCACGAGAGCTTCTTTCCCGCGACTACGACAAGGCGGCTTGTGCGGCGTTCGATGCGAAGGCAAACGCTGTTCTCCACAAGGGGCGCTTGGCTATTTTGCGGCCAAACTACGTTGGTGAAGTGCTTGTGAAACTCTCCGTGCAGGGTGTTTATCCGCTTGCAAGTTCAAGGGCGCAGCTTGAATTTGAGGCGTCTGCGACCTCCATCGTCCTCTCCCTGGAAATGTGCCGGCGCAAGACGGGAAGGCGGGTCGAGAAGCTTGCGGATCTCGTGCCGCAGTTTCTGCCGTCCGTCCCCGTCGATCCGTACGACACTGCCGCGGAGATCAAATACGACGCCAAATCCGGAATTCTCTGGAGTGTCGGGGAGGATCGGATCTTCACCGGGAAGGAGCTGCCGGACCCGGACGATTTCAGGGCCAGGGACTATGTCATTAAGATAGATGGCGAGTAGCCAAGGCATGCTTGGCTCCGACGAGGGTCGAAGCCTGCTCGATCAAACCGTCGCTTGCGGCACCCCTCCAGCATGACATGACCGAGGTCAACGGGATCTGCTCCTTATCGCTTGCGCTAAAGAGTTCTTTGCAGTTACAAAGCGTCGCCAGTCATGCTGGGCCGCAAGCTCCTCTTGCTCGGCAGGCCACTCCCCTCGCCTCCACAGTGGATCGGACGAGCGAATATCGCCCGAGACCGCAGGCCGAGCCGCGTAAGCGGTCGATAGAGGCGTGCGCTAGTCCCTACCAGCATGTCGCGTGTATGGAAGGGGGGCGTGTCCTTGCGTGTCCGCAGCTGGTGCATCACGGCGACGGAGACGAGTTGGGCGAAGGTCGCACGAGAGGCAGGTCTTGTCTCGCAGGCGTAGGAGGCGCCCTCGTACGTAGCCAGCGGTAGATGCCGAGGCATGGCGGCTGAATAAGGCTTATTGTCTGATGTGCGAAAGCCGTCGCGACGACAAGACCGAACGGGTCGGGCGAGCCTTCGCCCAACTCGCCACGCTGGATTTGTCGTTTCTGGAGTTTACCCATTTTTTGACAGTCAAAGTGCATCTCACCCCTGTGGATAAAGGGTGAGACGCATTTTCGTAAGTGAAATGGACGTTTTCTTCCTGACAAAAAGAAACTCCGAACGTTAGGGCTCTCGCGCAGACGCTTGAGCGCCCTTCGGGTTCGGCTTCGCCGAATCTACCCTCCGCATCGCTTCGGTGCATTCCCGCTCCGCAGCTTCGCGATGTCTCAACGGCGATTCCGTGCGTTGAATTGTCTTTTGGGGCTGCCTTCGGCAGGTTTTGAAGGCGTAGCAACCACTCCGTCGCGGCAGTGAGGAGGTCTGGAGGATACTTCCTCCAGCTTAAAGACGACTTGTATCATTCAGCGAGACACGAATGATGGGTGCGAAGCAAATGAAATTCTGCGGAGCGGTAGCGAGAGCCCTGCTGATCGGAGTTAAATTCGGCGGCTTTGACGAGGGCTTGACCGGCAGCAGCTAAAAAATGGGTAAACTCCAGATATCGGGCGTCTGACGGGTTGGCGCGTTTTTGGTATAATACAGGCGATATGACTCCTGAAGTTTCGATGGCGAGACCTCTCGCCAATGTGTTGCGCCTCGCGGCATTGGCGGCTGTCGTCGTCTTCGCATCTGCCTTCGACTGGAAGCCGAAACCGACTGCCGAGCTCAAGGCCGACCTCGTCGCCTACGCGAACAGCGTCGGCGAGACGGAACTTGCAGAGGCCGTGAATGGCGCGTCAGCCACGGCGGAATGGATGCGTGCCGCGATCAGGCGCGGGGCTGAGCTCCTTAAGGCAAGCGAGGGTGGCGACTTCAACGACAAAAACCGCGAACACGGGCTCAGGATCATTGACTATCCGCTCCATCTCGACAACTACGATCTCAAGAATTCGAGCCCGGAGGACAGGCAGGCGTTTAAGGAAGTCGTCCGCGAATACTGCGCGGGAGCCCGCGAGAGGGTGTTTGCGGAGGTCGCCGCCGCAAAGATTCCCGATGGCAGTCTGCGCCTTTGGCGCATCTACAACATGGGCTACATCATCAAAGGGTCGAAGCACACCGTCGCGATCGACATAACAGCCCGTCCCAAGTTCTACGATGTCGTGGAAGGGCGCTTTATGCCCGACACCAACGTCGTCGTATGGTCCGAGGCGGACTGGAAGCGCCTCGCGAATCTCGCCGACATGATTTTCGTCACCCACCCGCACGGCGACCACTACGACCGCGCCGGGATCGCGGCATTCGTCGCGGCTGGAAAGCCCGTCGTCGTGCCGTGCGACCTCGTGGCGTATACGGCGAACCGTCCGTCGAAAAAGGGCCCAGACGGCAAGTATGTGGCCGAGAAGAAGATCCTCACGACGGCTCCGTGCTGCGTCAAGCTGACGGAGGACCATATTGAGCCAGTCGATGTCGGCGGGGTGAAAGTGAGGAACTTTCTCGGCAATCAGGGCGAGGACGTGCCCTGCAACGTGTATCTCATCGACATCGACGGCGTGCTTGTGGCGGACAACGGCGACAACTCCGTCTTGGTCAAGGAGCGGATGCTGTCGAAGTGCCCGCCGGCCGATGTCATCATCGCCTCGACATGGAACAACGTCCAGGGCATGGTGAATTGCTGCGCGGGCGCGCCCGGCTTCGACCGTACGAAGTCCGTGCTGCTGCCATCCCATGAAAACGAGCTCGGCCACGGCGTCGACCATCGCGAATCGTACCACGAGATGTATACGCGCAAGGACCGCCTCGGGAACAGGGAATTCCCCTGGCCGCGCGTCCATCCCCTTGGCTACGGCGAAAGCTTCCTCTTCGAGAAATCGAGGTAAAGAAAAGGGGCAGGCTCTTCTTAGGGAACGGGAATGCAGGACTACATCTATTCGGCAATGGCCTTTGTGGCGGTGGCAATCCACCTGATAATCAATTTCGACCTGCTTGCAGGTCGGGGGCCGGTCACCGCACATGGTGCGCGCTACCGCGACTTTCTGAGGGGCATCCTTGCCTACTACATAACGGATGCGGCCTGGGGTATTTTTGCCGGGCTTGGCTGGACAAGCGCGATGTTTGTCGACACGTCGCTGTACTTCATCACACTTGCGGTAGCGGTTCTCCTGTGGTGTCATTTTGTCATCGCCTGTCTTGGAATCGGCAGATGGCCGGCGCGGATACTCTCCTGGTTTGGATATGCGCTTTTAGCCTTCATCGTCATCGCCTTGGCGGCAAATCCGTTCAACAAGTGCTTTTTCTTCTTTGACGCAAAGGGCGCTTATGTCGGCGGCTCGATACGCTACCTGGTTTTCTCTCTCCTTGTTGCCTTCAACGCCCTTATGGCGCTTTTCGTGTTTCTGAAGGTCCTTGGCGGACGCGGTCCCGGGCAGCGGCGAAACATAATGGTGTTTTTGTTCTGCCTCACCATGACGGTGGCCATTGTCTTTCAAGTCATCTGGCCGCTCTTGCCGCTTTACGCGCTTGGCTGTCTCATCGGAAGCTGCTTCCTCCATGTCTTCGTCATCGAGGGCGAGCGCGCCGAACTGCGGCAAGCCGTCATAGAGCGCGAGCAGGCGGCGAAGCACATGGCCGAGATAGAGAAGGCGCTTGAGCGCGCCCGTACGGCCGAGAAGGCGCGCAGCATGTTCTTCAGCATTGTGAGCCACGACATACGTACGCCGCTCAATGCCATTCTCGGATATTCCGAGCTGCTTCAGCGCGGCATGGAGAGCCCCGCCGAGCGGGACGTGGCGCTCAAATCCATCCGCACATGCGGAGAAACGCTTCTGCAGCTCGTAAACGACGTCCTGGACCTCGCGAAGATGGATGCCGGGAAGATGACGCTCAAGCCGGAGCCTGTGAATTTGTCCCAGCTGACGGACAAGGTGTTTACATCCTTCCGTATGGCTGCGTCCGACAAGGGCATTGAGCTCGTCAACCGGACTGCGGACGTGCCGACCGTCATGTTGGACGAACACAGGTTAAGGCAAATACTCTTCAACTTGATTGGGAACGCCGTAAAGTTCACCAACAGTGGGTCCGTGACAGTCTCGGCGTCTTACGTCGGCACGAATCTCGAGGTCTCCGTCTCCGACACCGGCTGCGGCATTGCGTCAGACATGCTCACGCGCATCTTGGATCCGTTCGTTCAGGTCCACGACCCGAGTCATTCCGCGGACAGGGCCGTGGGAACGGGATTGGGGCTGTCCATATGCAGGCGTCTTGTCGAGGTGATGGGCGGCGAACTCGTCGTTGAGAGCGAGCTCGGGAAGGGCTCGACGTTCAGGGCCCGCATCCCGGGCATCGTGACAAGCGACGCAAAGGCGACTGCGGACACCGAGCAGAAGACTGTAGTCGAACTGAAGAACCTGCCCAAGCACGTGCTTGTCGTTGACGATTCCCCGGTCAATCGCCTGGTCTTGACGGCTTTTTTGAGGAGGGCGGGCGTAACCACGATCGACCATGCGAGCGACGGCGGGGAGGCGCTCTCGAAACTTGATTCTGCCGCGAAGGCGGGACATCCGCACGATTTCATCCTTTCAGATGTCTGGATGCCGAACATGAACGGCATCGAGTTCGTTGAGAAGCTCCGTGCCGATTCCCGCTTCAAGCATCTCCCGGCCTATGCGGTGACGGCAGACACGGAGTCGCACCAGGACGACAGGGCAGACCTCTTCACCGGAATCCTGCTCAAGCCGCTGACATACGCCAAGCTCGTAGAGGTGCTTGCCGCGGTACGCGATTGACTTTCGTGTTGCCAATCAAGGGCATTGCCTTTCACCGATGAAATAGTGTATAATGCCTTTTAATTCGTAACTTCTAACTTTTAATATTGCCATGGCAGGTGAATACCAGTTCAGCTTGATCGACGTCACAAAGCAGGTCGGCACGAAGACGATCCTGAAGGACGTCAACCTCTCGTTCTTCTACGGTGCGCATATCGGCGTCATCGGCGCGAACGGCGCGGGCAAGTCGTCGCTCCTCAAGATCCTCGCGGGTCTAGACACCGACCTCATGGGCACGGTGCAGGTCGCGAAGGGGACGAAGGTCGGCTATCTCCCGCAGGAGCCGGAGCTCGACGACTCGAAGACCGTCCTCGAAACGGTTATGGAGGGCGTTGCGGACGCGCAGGCCATGGTGACTCGCTACGAGGACCTCTGCTGCGAGCTCGACGACCCCAAGGCCGCCGCGGAGATGGAGCGGCTCCAGGCGATCATCGACGCGAACGACTACTGGAACCTCGAGAACCTTGTGGAGCGCCGCATGGCAGACCTCGGCTGCCCCGACGGGTCGAAGCAGGTCGGCGTCCTCTCTGGCGGCGAGCGCCGTCGCGTCGCGATTACGCGGCTTCTCCTGTCGAACCCTGACGTCCTTCTCCTCGACGAGCCGACGAACCATCTCGACGCCGAGACAACCTTCCGCCTCGAGGCGTACTTGAAGGAGTTCAAGGGAACTCTTATCGTCGTCACTCACGACCGCTACTTCCTCTCCGACGTCACCGAGTGGATTCTCGAGCTTGACCACGGCATCTGCTACCCCTACAAGGGCAACTACGAGGAATGGCTTAAGCAGAAGGAGGCGATGCTTGCGCGCGAGGCGAAGGTCGAGAAGTCCAGGCAGAAGCTTCTCGAGAACGAGCTCAAGTGGATCCAGACGAATCCCTCGGGCCGCCACGCGAAGGCAAAGGCCCGCGTCGAGCGCTACGAGGAACTGCAGAAGCAGGAGGTGTCGACGCGCGAGGACGATCTCGTCATCCGCATCCCGCCGGGGCCGCGGCTTGGCGACCTTGTCGTCCGCGCAGAGCACGTCAAGATGGCGTTCGGCGACCAGGTCCTCTACTCGGACCTCAACTTCGACCTTCCGCGCGGCGGCATCGTCGGCGTCATCGGTGCGAACGGCGCCGGCAAGACGACGCTCTTCAAGCTCATCACGGGTCAGCTCCAGCCGGTGGAGGGCTCTTTCAAGGTCGGCGACACGGTGAAGCTCTCGTATGTCGACCAGACGAGAAGCGAGCTCAAGCCCGACGAGACGGTCTACGAGGCGATCACCGGCGGGGGCGAGTTCGTGAAGCTCGCGGGAACCACCATGATGAACGGCCGCGCCTACTGCTCGCGCTTCAACTTCCGCGGGCCAGAGCAGCAGAAGAAGGTGGGCGTCCTCTCTGGCGGCGAAAGAAACCGCGTCCACCTCGCGAAGCTGCTGACGTCCGGCGGGAACCTCCTTCTCCTCGATGAGCCGACGAACGACCTCGACGTCGCGACGCTCCGCTCTTTGGAAGAGGGCCTTCAGGACTTCGGCGGCTGCGTGATGGTGGTCTCGCACGACCGCTGGTTCCTCGACAGAATCGCGACGCACATCCTCGCGTTCGAGGGGAAGGGGAAGACGACCTGGTTCGAGGGAAGCTACTCCGAGTACCACGAGGCGCTTGCGCGGCGCAAATGACGCGGAGCGAGAATCTACTACAATCTTTTCACGAAATAAAAAAGGAGTAAAATGGAAACTAAGATACTTCAGTTTGGCGAGGGTAACTTCCTCAGGTGCTTCATCGACTGGATGGTGCAGAAGATGAACGACAAGGCCGGTTTCGACGGCGCCGTTCAGATCATCCAGCCCATAGGTGACGAACTTTGCGTTCCGTCGAAGATTCTGAACGACCGCGGCGGAAAGTACCACACTTGCCTTCGCGGCATTATCGGCGGCAAGACCGTCGAGGAGATCGAGGAGATTTCCTGCGTCAAGGGCGTCGACATTCCGGCGAACGTCGAGAAGTACGCGGCGATTCCGTCGCTCAGGTTTGTCGTCTCCAACACGACTGAGGCGGGCATCCAGTACGTCAAGGGCGAGAACACCTTCCCGGCGAAGGTCCTGCGGCTCCTGCGGGCGCGGTTCGCCGCTAAGCTGCCCGGTCTCGTCTTCATTCCGTGCGAGCTCATCGAGCACAACGGCGACAACCTCAAGGCGTGCGTCCTTAAGCATCTCGCCGACGAGCCGGATGCCGCGCTTGGCGAGTGGATCGAGAAGGAGTGCGTCTTCTGCTCTACGCTCGTCGACCGCATAGTGGCGGGCCGTCCCGATCCAGAGTCCGCCGCGCGCTATGCCGAGCAGCTTGGAGAGAAGGACGACGTTCTCGTCTGCGGCGAGCCGTTCCACTTTTTCGTCGTCGAGACTCCTGCGGGCTTCGACCTCGAGAAGGAGCTCCCACTCAAGGCGGCCGGCGTCAACGTCGTCTACACGCCCGACATGCAGCCCTATCGCACGCGCAAGGTGCGCTTTTTGAATGCGACGCACACGACGATGGTGTACCGCGGGCTTGAGAAGGGCTTCACCGAGGTTGCGCAGTGTATCGCCGACCCCGAGTTCAACAAGTTCGTCCGCCAGGTGATCTTCGACGAGATATTCCCTACGGTGGACCTTCCCGACGCGGAGAAGAAGGAATACGCCGAGAGCGTCCTCGAGCGCTTCGCCAATCCCTTCGCCCACCACCAGCTCAAGTCGATCGCGCTCAACACGATCGCGAAGTGGAAGACGCGGTGCCTCCCTGTCGTCTGCGACTACTACAAGCTCTACGGCAAGCTCCCGGCCGCGATGATCGAGGGCTACGAGGCCATTGCCCGCCACTACGACGCATAGTCGGGAAAACGACAATGAAAACTGCAAAGACATCTGCGGCGGCGAGGTTCTACCTTGCCGCGGAGGACAAGATCTGGGACGACCGTCCAGGCGACAAATGGGAGAATTCGTGGTATCCGCTCGGCAACGGACGGCTCGGCTGCATGGTCGACGGCGGCGCGAGGAAGCTGCGCATACAGTTCAACGTCGACTCGCTTTGGACTGGCGACAAGAACCTGACAAAGGACATAGGCGACGACCGGGCGGACGCGAACTACAACACGATGGGTGCCTACCAGAATTTTGGCGAGCTTGAGATTGAGCTCCCAAAGCTTCCCGATGGCGAGATTACGGAATACCGTCGCGAACTCAACCTCTCCACGGCTACGTATGCCGACCGGTTCAAGGTCGGAGCCATTGCCATTCGCCGCAGGATATTCGTAAGTGCCCCTGCCGACGCGGTATTCATCGAGACATACATGGACCCAGGCGACAAGCCAGGAGCCATCGAACAGAGCATCTCAATCAATGGTGCGCATGGAGAACCGAAGGAGACGTCTTCGCTGGGCGGTAATCCCGTGCAGTTGTCTGGGCGGCTTGCAAATGGTCTCGAGTATGCTGCTCGTGCTGAGTTCATGGCGCTCGGTTCCAAGCTCCAGTCGGTCGTCGTGCTTAGGGCGGCAACGGGAAAAACGCTCTTCCCTTCTGTAAAGCGGGAGTGGTTCGACAAGATTCTCGCCCGCCATGTTGCGGACTACAGGAAATACTACGACCGCATGACGTTCGACCTCGGGAAGGGCGACGAGACGGTTCCGACGCGCGTGCGCCTCGACCGCGTCCGCAAGGGCGCGAAGGATCCTGCGCTTATCGCGCTTATGTTCAACTTCGGGCGCTACCTGCTCATATCGTGCTCGCGCCCGGGCACTCTCCCCGCGAACCTGCAGGGGATATGGAACAACTCCAACAACCCGCCGTGGCACTGCGACTACCATACGAACATCAACATCCAGATGAACTACTGGGGCGCGGATTCCGCGAACCTCTCTGACTGCTTCACGCCGCTTTCCGACTGGATGCTGAAATCCCTCCCCGTCGCCGAGGCGGGCACTCGCGCGGCATTCCCGAATTCAAAGGGCTATGCGTACCGCACGAGCGCGAACGCCGTTGGCGGCGGCGGCTGGCGATGGAACTTCGCCGGCGCGCCCTGGCTCGCGGCGCAGTGCTACGACCACTGGCTCTTCACGCGCGACAGGAAGTACCTTAAGGAAGTCTGCTGGCCTCTTATGAAGGGCGCCGCGGAGTTCATGATCTCGACGCAGCTCAAGGAGCGTCCCGACGGCACGATTGTCGTGAAGGACGGCTGGAGCCCCGAGCACGGGCCGCGCGAGGACGGCGTTGCGCACGACCAGCAGATCATGCGCGAGCTTTTCCGCTCGATTCTCGCCGCGGCGAAGGAGCTCAAGATCGACGACGCGTTCGTAAAGGAGGTCGCGCGCATCGAGCCGAAGCTCCTCAAGGACAAGATCGGCAGCTGGGGCCAGCTCCAGGAATGGGAGACCGACCGCGACAAGAAGGGCGACCAGCATCGCCACACGAGCCACCTCTACGCCGTGTATCCCGGCTCCACGATTTCGCCGAAAGCTACGCCCGAGCTCGCCGAGGCGGCGAAGGTCGCGCTTGCGGGCCGTACCTTGACAGGCGATTCGCGCCGTAGCTGGACCTGGCCGTGGCGTGCCGCTCTCTGGGCGCGCCTCGGTGAGGGCGACAAGGCGGGCGAGATGCTAGACTCCCTGCTCCGCTACAACACCCTCGACAACATGTTCGCGACGCACCCGCCGTTCCAGATCGACGGCAATCTCGGAATGGTCGCGGCCGTATGCGAGATGCTTATGGAGAGGGCCATTCCCTCCTCCTGGCCCCACGGCTCCGCTAAGGGTCTACGCACGCGCGACGGGAAGACAATCGGGGTGAAGTGGTAGAGGACCGTTAGCGCGTAGCTGAGATATGATATAATATAAATCTTGGCTATACTTTCCACAATTTTGCTTGTGGCGCTGACGCGCGCCGAAATCATCGACCGGTTCAAGGCCGCGCCGGTGACGCAACTTGACGGCCTCGTCCAGGTCTACGGCGACTGTCCCGCGGACATGCGGCGAGACTTTCAGCTTCCCGTTGCGTCGTTTGCCTCGGGCATCTGCCGCAAGCTCTACGCCGCCGAGAACAAGAAGCAGTTGAAGTTTGCCGACCCCGGCATAATCATCCGCATCGGCGACGTCCGCACAAACCTCACCGACGTGATAGCCCGCCCCGCGACGCGCGATGGCGGCGTGAAGTTCACGCGCATATACTTGCCGTCGCCGTCTGGCGCGGACCTTGTGAAGTTCCGCCACGAGGTCGTCCGCGCGTTCTACCGCGCGGTCGATGGCGTAGACCTCGACGACGACAGCGTCACGAAGAAGTTGCGCGAGTCCGACCCCGTGACGCGTGTCGAGGACATCCAGTCCGAGGTCGCCGCCTGGCGCGAGCGCGGCGAATATGCCGCGGGCAAGACGGACGAAGACTACCTGAAGATGCTGCGCGGCGTCCACCTCCCGGGCGTGGCGACGAAGCCGGACGTTACAACTTTCGCCTCGCGGCTTTTCCTGTATCCCGAGTTTTATGCCGCGCCTTTCTGCGGCAAATACGCCGCGTGTTCGTTCCGCGATGCGATTGCACTTGCCAGGAAGGACCCGACCATCCGCTTTGCCGCATACCAGAAGATCCAGCCGCTAATGCTGTTCGGCTCGGGACACGGCGAAAAGATGAACGCGGCGGTCGAGGCGTATGCGAAGTTTCTGGCCGAGCTTGCCGTGCTGAAGCGGACAGACGAGGAACTCGCGAAGCTCCTCGACGACGCGGACGAAAAACTGAAAGGAGTGCTGGAGGAATGAAGACGAAGAAGACAATCACCGACTCCACCGTCGACCCCGACATCCTCGCCTACACGGTGGGCGACGATCCCGTTCTCGACCTTGCGCTTGCGAAGTGGGACTGCATGGGCACCGCCGCGCACGTGACTATGCTCTCGGAGATGAAGGGTCTCAAGCGGCCTGTCGTGACGAAGCAAGAGGCCACGAAGGTCAGGAAGGCACTTGGCCGCGTTGTCGCGCTCGCGGAGAAGGGGAAGTTTACGATCCGCGAAGACGACCAGGACGTTCACATGGCCGTAGAGCGCCTTCTTACAGAGGAACTCGGCGACCTCGGCAAGAAGATACATACGGGCCGCAGCCGCAACGACCAGGTCGCAGTCGACGTCCGGCTCCACATGAAGGACGAGATCCTCGCCGCGGAGGGAGAGCTTGGCGCTCTTGCCGCGGAGCTCTGCTACTTCGGCTGGTGCGCCGGCGCGATTCCGCTCGTCGGCCGCACTCACCTTCAGCCGGCGATGCCGTCGACCGTCGAGATGTGGGCGACCGGCCACGCCGAGATGGTGCTCGACCAGCTCGCGAACCTCGAGGCGGCATACGCGCTCGCAGACGCGAACCCCCTCGGGAGCGCCGCTGGGTACGGCGTGCCGCTGCCGCTCGACCGCGCGCGCACGACGAAGCTCCTTGGCTTTTCTCGCACGATCCACAATTGCTTCGGCGCGTCGATGGCGCGCGGAGAATGCGAGGCGGCGCTTCTTTCGGCGCTCGCGCAGCTGATGGCCGTCCTTTCTCGTCTCGCCGAGGACATGATCCTCTTCTCGATGCCCGAGTTCGCGTACTTCCGCCTGCCGCGCGAGTACTGCACGGGCTCGTCGATCATGCCGCAGAAGTTCAATCCCGACGTCCTCGAGCTCGTCCGCTCGAAGGCCGCGCAGGTGCTCGGCCTCCAGACGGCTTCGCTTTCGCTCCTCCACGCGATGCCCGGCGGCTACAACCGCGACCTCCAGGACTGCAAGTGGCTTTACATGAAGGGGCTCGACATCACGCGCACGACGTTGAGGATACTCGCGAAGGTCGTGAAGGGAATGAAGGTCGATCCAGCCGCATGCCGCGCCGCGTTCACTCCGGGCGTTTTCGCGACCGACGTCGCGCTTCGCAAGGTGGCTAAGGGCACGCCCTGGCGCGACGCCTACCACGATGTCCGCGACCATCTCGAGCAGCTTGACTCGGAGAACCCCGATGCCGCAGTCGCCCTCAAGAAGCACGAGGGCACCTGCCTTGGGCTCGACCACGATCTCTATCGCGCGCGCATAGTCGCCGCCTACAAGTCGGCGGACGCACGCCGCCGCGAACTTGACGCAAATTGCCGGAGGCTGCTGAAATGAACAAACTGCTTGAAGTCGAAGACCTGCATGTGAAGTACGGCTCGTTCGAGGCCGTCAAGGGCGTCTCGTTCTCGCTTGGCGAGGGCGAGATGCTCGGAATAGTGGGCGAGTCGGGCTCGGGGAAGTCGACGATCGCGAAGACGCTCGTGGGGCTTGAACGCCCCTCGGCAGGCAGAATCACGATTGCGCCCGGAGTCGGTCTCCAGATGATATTCCAGGACGCCGTCGGCTCGCTCAATCCGCGAATGACCGTCCGCCAGATGCTCGACGAGACGCTTCGCCACGCGACGCGCAGGGCGAAGGGCGGCGCAATCGACCTGAAGGGTGCGACGGACGCCGGCGGGCTCGTCACCCTCGTCGGGCTCTCGAAGGCCGTTCTCGACCAGTATCCGCGCGAGCTTTCCGGCGGCCAGTGCCAGCGTGTCTCCGTAGCGCGCGCGCTTGCGTGCCAGCCGAAGGTGCTGATTGCCGACGAGCCGGTTTCGGCGCTTGACGTGTCGGTCCAGGCGCGTGTCCTGAACCTTCTAAGGGACCTTCGCCGCGACCTCGGGCTTTCGATCCTTCTCGTGGCGCATGACCTCGCCGTTGTCAAGAACGTCTGTGACAATGTCTGCGTGATGGAGAAAGGCCTTTTTGTCGATGCCGGAACCTCTGAAGAGGTCTTTGCGAACCCAAAGAGCGAATATACTAAACATTTGCTTGAGGTCGTTCCCAAAATCCCCATTTTTTGATATAATCTGCTCAAATGGCCGAAAGTATACAGATCGTCGCCTTTGAAGGCGGCGAGTTGCGGCCGCTTGGCGCGGAAGTAGTTCCTGGCGAAGCGGTGCTGGCCTTGCCTTTGTCTCGGCTTGTCGTCAAGATGGTGCGGGTGTCAGAAGGGGAGGATGCCGTCGAGATGGCGTCCAAGAAGCTCGCCGCCGTCTCTCCATTTCCAGACGAACCGCTTACCGTATCGTGCGAGACCGTGCGTGAAACGGAACAGGGCCGCGTAGTCCTTGCGGCGGCGCTGCCTGAGGGCGCTGCAGACGACATCGCGAACGCGCTTGACGCGGCCAAGATAAACGTCACTCGCGTTGATGTCCTCGCACTTGGGGAATTGCGCGGGCTCTGGTCCCGGCTTTCCAACGGGAGCACTGGTGTCAGGCGGATTGTTCTTCTCAAGGACGCCGACTGCATATCGCTGTTCGTCCTCGACGACGACCAGCCGTCCGAAGTCCGCGCGATAACGTCGGAAGGGGATCTTCGCCGAGAAGTCATGCTGTCGCTTCTCGCGGCCGAGGATTTCGGCGGGGCGAAGCCGCTTGACGAGATCGTGGTCGTAGGCGACATTGACACTTCCGAAATAGAGTCGTTCGCTCCCGTCCGTCGCCTTGAGGTGGGCGAAGACCGCATTGCGCTCGCGCTTAAAGGCGTCGAGGAGCGCACGGGCGAGCAGTCGTCATTGGACGCGCTGCCAGAGAGCTGGCGAGAGGTCCTCGAGGAGACTCGCTTCAAGGCGAAGCTCAAGAAGTTCCTTGCCATTTCCGGCGGAATCTGGGCGTTCGTGATGCTCGTCCTCTTCGGCGTGCCTTTTGTCTTCGGGCTTCTTACCGACCACCAGAAGAGCCTGTGCAAGGACCACTCGCGCCAGTACAAGTCGGTCCTTGCGATGAAGGAGAAGGTCAACCTCGTGCGCAAGTATTCCGACCATGCGCGCGGCGCCCTGGAGACGATGAAGATGGTCTCCGACCTCCTGCCTCTCCCCGAGGGGAGCGACTCGTCCTGCATAGAGCTCAACACCTGGAACTTCAAGCGCGAAGAAGGCGTCAGGTTCGCCGGCGAGGCCGATTCCGCCGAGCTTGTCTACCAGTTCCAGGAGGCGCTCGCCGAATGCGGCCTGTTCGCGGAGGTGAAGCCGGGGAGAGTGTCCGCCAGCAAGGGCCGCCAGCGCTTTGACATAGAATGCCGGTTCGAGAAGGAGGAGTCCGAATGAACAACAAGTCGCTTCGAGAGAAGGCCGTACTTGCCGTCATCGGCGTCGTCGCGCTCTATGCCGTTGCCGTCGGCATCTGGTTCATGAGCCAGGAGGATGCGTGGAAGAAGGCGGCGAAGGCCTATGACAAGGCGAAGAAGACCTACGAGGCCGAGCGCAAGCTTATCGGAGAGCGCCAGAAGTGGAACGACGCCTACGAGGAGGAGAAGGCGCAGATGCCTACTTTCGCGTTCGGCAAGGCCACGGACACGACTTGGCAGCGCAAGATGGACGAGCTCGCCGAGAAGCACCATATATCCATCTCCGAGCGTCAGCCTGGCAAGGAGGTCGAGAAGGGCGACGTCCTCGAGCTTCCGATCGAGGTCAAGAACTGGGAGGGCGCGCTCGAGTCGCTCGTAAAGTTCATGCATGAGCTTGAGAACACTTCCGACGGGATGTTCGACGTGGGGTACCTTAGTTTCAAGCCCAGTCCGAAGAAGGGCTATCTGAAAGGGTCGTTTACGCTGACCTGCGCATACATGAGAGAGGAATAGTTTTATGAAGAAAACGCTTGTATGCAGCCTCGTGCTGCTTGTTGCCGCCTTGGCGAATGCACAGGAAGCCGGGCAGTCCCGTTCCTTGCGGCCGCTCCGCCCGAACGGGCTGCGCCCTGTGTCTGCTGCGCCCGCCGCTGCGCCCGCCGCCGCACCTGCCGCCACGGCGACGTCCGAGACTGCCGTGGCAGACCCCAAGGAGGCCCCTGCCCTCAATTGGGATGCCACGCCCGTCGACATCGTGTTTCAGACGTATGGCGAACAGGTAGGGAAGACTATCCTTAAGGACCCGTCTGTTCCGAACGCGACGATTACGCTCAAGTCGCGCGAGGGGCAGAAGCTCTCGAAGGAGGAGTATCTCGAGGCGATCGAGGTCGTCCTCGAGATGAACGGCATCCACTTGGAGCCCTATGGCGAGAAGTTCATCCGCGCTGTTCCGCGCGGCAAGGCCCGCAAGGAGGGCATCCCGCTCTACATGGACATAGCCGACGTTCCCGAGGACGCAAAGGACGGCAGGGTGATTTCCGTGATGATATCGTTCAAGAGCATTGCGACCGACGAGGCGCAGAAGGCGCTCGAGAACTTCAAGTCCGACACAGGCGCGCTCAACGTCTTCGAGCGCACGAACTCCATCCTCGTGACCGACACGTGGCAGAACATAAAGCGAATGGACGAGATTGCAAAGTCGATCGACATCTCGTCGCCCGTACTCGAGCAGGTGTTCGTCTACCAGGTAGAGAACGCCTCGGCGAACGACATCAAGCAGGCTCTTGAGCAGATAGTCCAGGAGTCGCAGAAGGAGCTCGAGAAGAACGGCAAGGGCGTACAGAACAATGCCAACTCGCAGTCCAACTTCGTCCGTCCGACGTCGCTCGGCGCTGGTCGTCTTCTCGGCCCGAACCGCAACCAGCCCGAGCAGCCGAAGCCAGTCGAGTCGACAGTGACGGCCATGTCCGACGCAGATCGCGGGATGATCCGCGGCAAGGTGCTCATCCTCGCCGACGAGCGCTCCAACAAGCTTGTCATAATCACGTCGAAGTCGAACTACGACTTCTTCGAGAAGGTCATCAAGCAGCTTGACGTCGAGACCACCCCAGACACGGTCGTAAAGGTGTATCGCCTGAAGTACGCCGAGGCCGACGAAGTTGCCGACATGATTAACGACCTCATCGGCAACGCGCCTTCCGCCAAGAACTCCACCAAGGGCAATCAGAACGCCGCCGCCAAGGGCCAGGGCGGCACGACGCGCGTTTCGACGCCGACTGGCGCGAGCGCGGCGAATGCGCGCAAGAGCGCGAACCAGCGCACAGGCGATGCGAAGCCGGGCGAGCTTTCGAAGGAGAACACGACCGTTCTCGCGGACAAGCGCATAAACGGCCTCGTCGTGATGACGAACAAGGAGCTTGTCCCCGTCGTCGAAAACATCATTGAGTCGATGGACGTCAAGCTCAGCCAGGTCCTTATCGAGACGGTCATCATCGAAGTCACGCTCGGCGACGACCTGAAGACCGGCATAGACTGGGTTCAGAGAGGGCGTAGCAGGGCGGCTGTTCCCATGAAGGATGCGCTGGGCAGGCAATTGTACTATCCGCACAGATATGATAGCACGACGAAGCAATACACGGATGAGATAGACTACGATGGCACGCCAGTTCTCGGGGGGGCGGCAGGCGCGAGCAGTGTGCCGGCGCAAATGTTGGGCATTGTTCGCGATACCTTTGTCAACAACGGGAGCTATGGTCTCGGCGGTGGCGGCGGAAGGGGTTCCGCGCTCCTTGAGACGGTCATGGGTGGCTCTTCGGGCTCGTCGTCTGGTTCGTCTGGCTCGTCTGGCGACGGCGAATCGTCAGCTGTGTCTGCGGTCGCAAATGCGTCGACGGCGTTTTTCGGCGGTGCGACGCCGATAGGCAGCGGCATAAACTACTTTCTCAAGTCCGACAAGCTCAACCTCTCCGCGGTCATCCAGGCGTCGAAGACCGATAGCCATGCGAAGTACATCGCATCGCCTATCGTGATGACGGTCGACAACAAGGAGGCGACGATCGAGGCGACGCAGACCCGCAAGTTCTACAGCGGCTCGACGTCTACGTCGGGATATGGCAGCAGCAACCCGACCGTCACATATAACTACACAGACAAAGACATCGGCATTAAGATTAAGGTGACGCCGAAGATCAACCCAAACGGGACCGTCATGCTCAAGATCGAGGAGGAGTACTCCCAGCTCGGCGCTCCGCAGGATGTCCTTGTCAGCGGCGCGAACGGCGGGACGAACCACGAGTCGATCGACACTTCGCTCACGCGCAAGATGTCGGCGGACATCCTGCTCGAAAACATGCAGACAGTTGTTCTCGGCGGACTAACCGAGACCTATAAGTCAGAGTCCGAGACGGGCATTCCGATCCTGAAGGACATCCCCTGGATCGGAAAGTGGCTTTTCGGTTCTGTTTCGCAGACCGAGGACCGCAAGGAACTCCTCGTGTTCATGACTCCGTACGTCCTCGACGAGGGCGATGCTGCCCAGGCCGAGGCCCTCCGCAGGAAGAAGGCGCTCAGCGACACGCGTCCGTGGGATGACCACGGCTGGTCCGCCTCGCCGATAGCCGATCCGGTCAGCAGGAAGGAGCAGATGCGCAAGCTGAAGGACGAGTGGAAGAAGCAGGACGAGGAGCGCAGGACGAAGCTCGCCATCGAGGACGAGAAGGTCAAGCGCGCCAAGGCGCTCGAGCAGATGAGCAAGGAAGAGCGCAAGCACTGGCTTGAGATGCACAAGGACGAACTCGACGAGGCAGATCGCGACGAAGAGCTAAAGGAGCTCAAGGAGAAGATGAAGTCGAAGGACGACGAGACGCAGGACGAACTCCGCAAGCTCGCCGACGAGATCCGCGCAAGGAAGCTCAAGGAAGCGGAGGCCGAGATAAAGGCCGCCG
The DNA here is from genome assembly GCA_902780865.1 of uncultured bacterium. Classification (GTDB taxonomy): domain Bacteria; phylum Verrucomicrobiota; class Kiritimatiellia; order RFP12; family UBA1067; genus UBA1067. Next base: position 13,095 of record CACZHC010000030.1, on the reverse strand, counting down.
ACGAGGCCGCCCAGACGGAGAACGAGTACCAGAAACTCCAGGAAGCAAAGAAGGGCGAAGATCCTGCCGAAGTGAAGCCGCAGGAGACTGCCGGTGACGAGGTGAAGCAATGAACGCGAAGATCGTTGCCATAGTCGCGGTATGCGTCGCCGTCGTCGTGGCGGGTATCTCGGGTGTCGTGATCTCCATGCAGCGCGCCGATGCCGCGCGAGCGGCGGCAGACAAGGCCGCGAGCGAGGAGACCATTGCCTCAAAGCGCGCGCGCGAGGCCGAGATCGAGCGCGCAACTGCCGCGGCGAACGCGCGCGAGGCCGAGGCAAAGGAGAAGAGCGCGGCGACTGCGCTTGCAGCGGCGGAGGCGGAGAACGAGAAGCTGAAGCTCGAGAACGAGAGCGATGCTGCCAAGAAGGCAATTGCAGCCGAGGAACGCGCAATCGCCGAGGCAGAGGCGCAGAAGGCGGCCGACATCAGGAAGGCGAAGGAGGCGGAGCTGAAGACCGCCAGGGAGAACGCCGACGCCGAACGAGCGAAGGCCCAGGCTGCCGCCGACGAGCTTGCGCGAGCGGAGGCCACTAAGGCGATACGCGAGGCCGAGACGCTGAAGCTGAAGGTCTCGATGGCGGAACTAGAGGCGGCGAAGCAGCAGTATGCCGAGCTCAACGCCGAGCTTCTTGAATACCAGAAGGAGCTCGACGAGCGCGAGCGCGCGCTCAGGCCGGAGAAGACGATAGCCGATGTCTCGTGGCTCCCCGACGACGACATCGACATCGACGAGAACGGGCGTCCCCGCCCAAAGAAGAAAAAACCGTATCTTGCCGAAAACGATCCTAATCTTTCAGCGGAGACGCGCGAGCTCGCCAAGGCCAGCCGCATTAGGGCGCAGGCGGACGACATTCTCGCGAAAGACTCGCGCAAGCGCGTAGTCGCTCCTATCGAAAAGCTCTATGTCGCCGCCGTGAAGGAAGGCCGCACCGTCGATGCCGCTTATTACCGCGCGGCGTTAAAATCTATGTACCCCGACTGGGAATACAAGCCGCCAAGCACCAGCGCCGAAGGCGCGCAAGCACCAAACACAAATCAGCCATGAGTCTCTCTGTAGGAATCGTAGGACTGCCCAATGTCGGCAAGTCCACATTGTTCAACGCACTTACCAAAAAGCAGCAGGCGGCGGCTGAAAACTACCCGTTCTGCACGATCGAACCCAACTCCGCCATTGTCGAAGTCGCAGACCCGCGGCTTGAGGCGCTTGCTAAGATCGTAAGCCCCCAGCAGATAATCCGCGCGACGGTCGAGTTCACCGACATCGCCGGCCTCGTCAAGGGCGCGTCGAAAGGCGAGGGGCTAGGCAACAAGTTCCTCGCGAACATACGCGAGTGCGACGCGATTCTGCACGTCGTCAGGTGCTTCGAGAACGACGACATCATCCACGTCCAGGAAGGCGGCAACAAGTCGGCGCCAATCGATCCTGTCGGCGACGCCGAGGTGATTGAGACGGAGCTTGTTCTCGCCGACATGGAGCAGCTGCAGAAGCGCTACGACCGCATCAAAAAGGAGGCGCAGGCGAAGCCCGCGATGCGTCCGGAGGCCGAGGCGTGCGCAGCGCTCCTGAAGCATCTCGAGGAGGGGAAATCCGTCCGCTCGTTCCCGAGGAAGGAAGGCGATGCGATACTCGACGTCCTGAAGGAGCTTCACTTCCTCACCGACAAGAAGGTGATCTACTGCGCGAACGTCGCCGACGACAACGTGACGGGTGAGGGCAACACGCATGTGGAAGCGCTCAAGGCGTATGCCGCAAAGGAGGGCGCGGAGTGCGTGGTCGTCTGTGCACAGATGGAGGCTGATCTCGCGGGGCTTTCCGACGCGGAGGCGAAGGAGTTTCTCGAGAGCTACGGGCTGACGGAAAGTTCGCTTGACAGGACGATCAAGCTCGCGTACCACACGCTGGGATTGGCGAGTTTCCTCACCGCCGGCCCGAAGGAGGTCCGCGCGTGGACTTTCCGCCGCGGCTGGAAGGCGCCGAAGTGCGCGGGGGTGATACATACTGACTTCGAGAAGGGGTTCATCCGCGCACAGGTCGTCTCGTTCGACGACTACATCAAGTATGGCGGAGAGAAGGGCGCGCGCGAGGCAGGTGCGCTTCGCCCCGAGGGCAAAGAGTACGAGATGCAGGACGGGGATGTCGTGGAGTTTATGTTTAATTAGGGGTCCGGAGCTAGGAGTTAGGGGTCAGGAGTCAGTAGTTAGGGGTCAGTAGTTAGGAGTTAGGAGTCAGGAGTTGGGAGTTGAGAAATGAAATATGTTTCAACGAGAAAGGGAATTGAGGCGACGGCGCCTGAGACTGTTTTTCAGGGCCTTGCGCCCGACGGCGGTCTTTATGTGCCGGTGGTAGGGGCGAGCGGACGTCTCGGAGAGACGTCCCTACCAGACGCCCGTGGACGCCTCGGAGATGCGTCCATGCCAGGCGCCGAGAAGTTCGTTCTCGACGCGCTCTTTGGCGATTTTCCTGAGGAAGTTCGCAAGGCGGCAATTGACCGCCTCTGCTCTCGCTTCCCGGCGGGCGACCCCATTCCGCTCGTTGAGAAGGACGGGCTCCACATGCTTGAGCTTTTCCATGGCAAGACCGGCGCGTTCAAGGACGTCGCTCTTTCGATGCTCCCCGTTTTCATGCGGCATGCCGCCGGGGGCCGTCGTGTTCTCGTCCTCACCGCGACGAGCGGCGACACCGGTTCTTCCGCGATGCATGGTTTTGCTGGAGTCGACGGCACCGAAATCGTCGTCTTCTATCCTGCGACGGGCACTTCGCGCATCCAGCGTCTCCAGATGACGACGCCCGCCGAGCCCAACGTGCACGCCGTCGGCATCCGCGGCAATTTCGACGACGCGCAGGCGGCCGTGAAGCGCATCTTCGCCGACCCCGCAATCCGAGCCGAGGCCGCCGCGCACGGCATCACGCTTTCGAGCGCGAACTCGATCAACACGGGTCGCCTCGTCCCGCAGATCGCGTACTATGTTCTTGCTGGAGCCAAGCTAAATGGAACGGACGGGGGCTCGGGCGCCCCCGGACCCCTACCCAAGGAATTTGATGTCGTTGTCCCCAGCGGCAACTTCGGCAATATCCTTGCCGCGTACTATGCGAAGCTCCTTGGAAGCCCGATTCGCAAGTTCATTGTCGCGTCCAACGTGAACGATGTCCTCGCGCGTTTCGTAAAGACCGGCGTCTACGACCCGGGGCCCACGTTCACCGTCACCAACTCCCCGTCGATGGACATCCGCAAGTCCTCGAACGTCGAGCGCCTTCTCTGGATGATTTCAGGCGGGCTTGACGGCGATATCGAACGCGCCTGCGCCGAGACGACTCGCATGATGAAGGATCTCGCAGAGAAGGGACGGTACGAGCTTTCGAATCCTGCGAAAGAGCGGCTCTTCGCCGATTTTGTCGGCGGCGTTGCGACACCCGAGGAGACGGAGGCCGAGATGCGCCGTATGCGCGAGGCGTCCGGCTATCTCGTCGATCCGCACACCGCCGTTGCGACGTTCGTCGCGAAGAAGCTCGGGCTTCCGGATGGCGCTCCCTGCGTCGTAGCGGCGACGGCAACGCCCTACAAGTTCCCCGAGACGTGCCTCAGGGCCTATGGCGAGGATGTGCTCGTCGACCCGCCGCCGTCTGTCGCAGGGCTCGAGAAGCTCCCGGTCGCGCAGACGCGCGTCTGCGACGTCGCGGCTATAGATCAGGAAGTCAGGCGGCTGTTTTGAATGATGAATGATGGACTAACGACTAATGACTAACGACTAACGACTATGAAAACAGCAGTTGTAAATGGACAGGAAATATCGGCGGAAGCGGTGAACTTTGAACTCGACCGGCTCGTTCGATTCTACATGGGCCACGGCATGACGATGGCCGAAATCAGGCAGAACCTCCCGAAGCTCGAGGCCAAGGCCCTCGACCAGGCGATTGGCGCAAAGCTGCTCCTCGACCAGGCCGCGCGGCTCGACATCCCCGTGACCGAGAAGGACATCGACGCCGAAGTCGCGCGAGTCGTCCAGCAGGTAGGCGGCGAGGAGAACTACAAGAAGGCGCTTGCCGCGCAGGGAATCTCGGAAGCCGATTTCCGCAAAGAGCTTGAGAAGGGCGCGCGCGTCAACATGCTCGTCAACCAGGCGTGTGCGCATGTCGCGGACCCGACCGAGGACGAGGTGACGGCGTTTTACGAGGCGCACAAGGCCGAATACGTCGAGCCGCACCAGGTCCTTTGCCAGCACATTCTCGTCAAGGGCTCAAACGATGCCGCGCTCGACAAGATCAAGGAAATACGCGAACGCATCGTCAACGACAAGGCGGACTTCGCGGAAGAGGCGAAGAAGCACTCCGACTGCCCGTCCGGCGCACAGGGCGGCTCGCTCGGCTGGTTCGGGCGTGGCATGATGGTGCCGGAGTTCGACAAGGCCGCTTTCGAGATGAAGAAGGGCGAAGTCTCCGGAGTTGTCACGACCGAGTTTGGCTATCACATCATCTACAAGGCCGACGAAAAGGGCGGCGGCCAGCAGACGATCGTCGACGTCCACGACCAGATCAAGGACCTTCTTCGCCACGAGGCGCGCGGCAAGGCGATGGACGCCTACGTCGCGGAACTTCGCGAGAAGGCGACGATCGAGTACAAGGAAGCGAAGCACGACTGCGGCTGCGGCCATGACCATGATCATGGCCACGACTGTGGCTGCGGACATCACGGGAAGTAAGAAGGGGCCAGTGATCAGGGGTCAGGGGCCAGGAGTCAGTTGTCAGAAGTCAGTGTAAAGGAGATGATTATGAATAAAGTTGCAGTTGCTGTGGTGATGTCGTTTGCAGCGGCATCGCTTTTTGCCGAAATCAAGATGGGCGATCCGTTCACGGACGGCGCGGTCCTGCAGCGCGGGATGAAGGTGCCAGTGTGGGGCAAGGTTACGCCCGCGCAGAGCAAGGTCCTACGCAAAGTCAGGGTCGAGTTCGCCGGACAGGAGAAGACGGCGGTCGTCGGCAAGGACGGCGTCTGGAGAGTCGATCTCGATCCCATGGAGGCGTCCAAGGAAAGCCGCACGATGACCGTGAGCAGGGTTTCGCCGGGCTTCTTCTTCGATTCTGTCGCAGAGTCGGTCGAGATTAAGGACATCCTCGTTGGCGAGGTGTGGTTTGCCTCCGGCCAGAGCAATATGGAGTGCCCGATCTGGGGCGGCAACACGCGCTACCGCGACATGAAGGGCGGGCTTATGACGACGGCGACCTACCTTCCGAACATCCGCTACGTAAAAAGCTCGAAAGCGTGGTCCGTGGAGCCCAAGGATCTTCAGGCGAAGTGGTGCAAGTTCACGCCGGAGAGTCTTCAGCTTTTCCATCGCGAGGACGGAAAGCGCGGCACGGAACTCTCCGCAGTCGCGTTTTACTACGCGCGCGAACTCTATCTCGCGCTCGACGTTCCGATCGGCATACTCGACGCGAGCTGGGGTGGAACGAACATCGACGCGTGGACGCCGCGGATCGGCTACAAAGACTGCGACGAGTCCATAAAGGCCACGGCGGAGTATCCCGTGAAGGCGGACTGGAAGGCCGAGACCGACAAGAAGGGGCCGATTGGCGGGGCTCACCAGCAGCCGACCGTCCTCTACAACGGGATGGTCGCCTCCTTTGCGCCGATGGCGATGCGCGGCTTCATCTGGTACCAGGGCTGCCACAACAGCGGCGAGTCGCAGCTTTACTGCGCGAAGCTTCACGCGCTCTACAACGGCTGGAGCCGCGACTTCGAAAACCCCGACCTCAAGCTATACCTCGTCCAGCTCGCCCCCTATAACCAGAACTGGCTCGGCATCTGCATGGCGCAGACGCAGTTCTGCGCGGAAGAGAAGAACGCGGCTCTCGCCGTGACGGCCGATGTCGGCAACTTCGACGACATCCACCCGAACGACAAGGAGATCGTCTCCAAGCGTCTCGCAGTCCACGCCCTCAAGCGCGACTACGGTTTTGCGATTCCCGAGGACGACTCGCCGGTGCTCAAGTCGGCGTCGTTCGCCGACGGCAAGGCGACGCTTGCGTTCGACAACGTGAAGGACTGGTATGCCTATGCGCCGAACCGCTCTCGCAATCCGGCGTTCGAACTCGCCGGTGCTGACGGGAAGTGGTGCGATGCCAAGGTGATCAACTACAGGCAGCACAAGGGTGGCGACGGCAAGGAGATCGACACCGACTATATCGACGGCGCGAATATCGTCCTTTCGAGCGAAAGTGTGCCCGAGCCTGTGAAGGTCCGCTACATGGGCAAGCCCCGCACGACCGGTACGCTCTACAACGAGGCGTCGCTCCCGCTCGGACCCTTCGAGACGAAGTAATACATGGAAATCACCTCGCCATCAAATCCCAAGCTCAAGTACGTCGTGAAGCTCCGCAGCTGCGGGGCGCGCGAGGAGTCTGGCGAGATGATCGTCGAGGGCTACCGCGAGTGCCGCCGCGCGCTCGACAACGGCTACCGTCCGCGCGCGATATTCCACTGCCCCGACTTCTACCTCAAGAACGAGAACGAGCCGACGCTGGTCGAGGACTGCGCGCGGCTCGGCGCAGAGGTCTACACCTGCTCCAAGACGTGCTTCTCGAAGATCGCCTACAAGGAGCGCCCCGATGGGCTTCTCATGGTGGGTCCGCATGTCTCGATAAAGCTCGCAGACCTGAAGCTCCCCGAGAATGCGCTTGTGATAGTCACCGAGGCCATAGAGAAACCGGGCAACCTCGGCACCATCCTCCGCTCGGCAGACGCTGCGAAAGTCGCGGCCGTCATAGTCTGCGACCGCACGACCGACATCCACAACCCGAACGTCGTCCGCGCCTCTACGGGAACTATGTTCACCGTGCCGATCGTCGAGGCGACTTCGGACGAGGCGCTTGCGTGGCTGAAGGAGCGCGGCTTCAAGATTCTTGCCGCGACGCCTCATGCCGAGAAGCTCCATTTCGAAGTCGACTTGACTGGCAACGTCGCGATTGCGCTTGGTGCAGAGCAGTACGGGCTCACGGCCAAGTGGATGGACGGCGCGGAGCTCAGGGTAAGGATTCCGATGCTCGGGACTGCCGATTCGCTAAACGTCTCCGCGGCCGCGACGATCCTCGTCTACGAGGCGGTTCGCCAGCGCATCGCCGCCGGCATCGACAAGGTCCCCGAGTTTGTCCCCTGGCATGGGGAGGGGAAGAAGGATCATTAGAGTTTAAAGTTTGAAGTTTAAAGTTGAAAGTTGGGTGTTGAGAGTTTAGGGTCATGAGATTTGCAAATCCAGTTTTTTTGATTTTCGCCCTGCTCGTTCCGGTTGCGGGGCTGTGGTGGTCGTTTCTGAAGGCGCGGCGGGAGAAGGCGCTCTCGAGGTTGACGCTCAGGGTGCCGAAGTCGTCCGTCTCCGGGCTCCAGACTGCGTGCATCGTCACGGGACTTTTCCTCGCGCTCTTTGCCGCGGCGCGGCCGCAGTGGGGCAAGTCGATGGAGAAGACGGTGACGCGCGCGCGCAATGTCGTGATTGCGATAGACGTGTCGCGCTCGATGCTTGCCGAAGACGTGCGGCCAAACCGCCTCGAGCGCGCCAAGGCCGATGTCGCCGATTTGATTGACTCTCTTGCCGGCGACCGTTGTGCGCTCGTCGCGTTTCGCCGTACTGGCGTCGTGGTTTGTCCGCTCACGACCGACCATGGGTATCTCAGGAGCGCCCTTGAGCGCATGAGCCCCGAGTCCGCGCCGCGCGGAGAGACCGACCTCGGCAGCGCCATTCGCGCCGCGCTCAGTGCGCTCGATCCCGCGGCAGACGACCACAACGCGATCATCCTGATTTCCGACGGCGGCGACCTTCGCGGCGAGGCGCTCAAGAACGCAGAGGCCGCGAGAAAACGCGGGATCCCCATCTTTACCGTCGGCATTGGCGACCCGAAGCGCGGCGCGACGATTCCGGCCGAGGATGGGCGCGGAGTGCAGAAGTTCGACGGCAAGCCGGTGACGGTCAAGCTTGAGGAGTCGGCGCTCAAGGCGATTGCCGAGGCGTCGAAGGGTGCGTATGTTCCGCTCGCGACGGCCGGCACTGCGGAGACGACGCTTGGCGCAATCTACCGCCGCCGCCTACGTCAGATTGCGCTGATGGAGCAGAACGAGGAGGAGTCGCGCCTTGGCGAGCGCTACCAGATCTTCCTCGTTCCCGGGCTTGTCCTCCTCCTCGTCGGCGCCGCGCTTTCCAAAGGCCGATTCGCCAAGCGCAAGGAGTCTTAAGGCTACTTCTTCTGCTGCCACTTGCCGTCGTCGTCCTGATACCAGGCGCCGGCAGGTATTTTCTCGCGCATCTTCGCGGCGTAGCGCTTTTGGACGGTTTCGATCGTCGTGCCGTTGTCCTTTGCTACGTCCCTAAACCGCTTCATGCGCTTTGCGTTCTCGTCGGCGATCAGGATGCGGTCGTCGTCCGTTGCGCCAGTACGTTCCTCGAGCATAGCTCGGTTCGTGATGCCGGCCGCCTGCCTGTCGACCATTTCCTTGACCGCTTTGAAGTCGCCCTTGGGCTTCTGGTGGTTTTCGTCGGCAAACGCCTTGTCGAGGTCCTTGTCGACTTTGAGGTTCACGTCCATCGTGATGTGGATGGGCTTGATCTCGCTTTCGGTCTTGACCTGGATGCATCCTCCCGCGATGCAGATGGCCGCAGTTGCGGCAAGGGCGATTTCGGCTTTCATCTCGTCTTTCTCCTTAGTTTCATTCCTGTGTTTATAAGCTGGTCGAGGTCCCCGTGGAAGGTTACATCGAGGTTTACCGGGACTGTAGTGTTCCCGCGCGTCGCCGACCCTTCGATCTTGAGGCCAAGCGATGAATCCTCGCCGTCCTTCCCGCGCTTGAGTTCGACCTTGAGGACGTTGTAGTCGAGGTCTGCAAGGACCTTGGATAGATTTTCGCGTTCGGCCTCCGGCACGCCCGCGAGTGCAAGGTTATTGAGAATCGGCTGGGCGTCAACGATGCGTATGGTGCCGGTCTCGCCTGGCGTCGAGAAGAGATGCGAGTCCTTGAATCGGATCATCTTGCCGTCCTTCAGGAAGAACGGCAGCTTGCCGTGGAGACGCCCCGATGCGTTGCCGTGGAAGGCAGATATGCACGAAAGCACCTCGCCCGCGTCCACGCCGTCGATGAAGATCGTAGCGCCGAGGTTCAGGCTCTTCGGGTCGAGAAAAAGAGAGTAGAGTTTCAGCGCACCGCCGCAACAGTCAGCTCCCGCCTCGGTGATGAGGTACGACCTTTCCGTGGCGCGGACGCTCGCAAAGACGTTTGAGAGCGTGAAGCCTGCGAACTCCACCGCGTCCGCGCGCGGGAAGAGGGGCGCGATGTCGCGATGGTCGGCGATGCCGTCTGCGCCGAAGCGCACCTTGAGCCCGTCGATGCGCGCCGGCTTTCCGCCGACTTCAAGATTCACGTCGATGTCGGCGAGTGTGCCGCGCACTGTCCATGCGGGAACGGGACGCTTTGGCGTGCAGTCGCCGCCTGCGTCGAGCTTGAATTTCCCTGAGAAGACGAGGTTCGAGATCGCTGGCGGCATTGCTTTTGTGAGAATCGACGCGAGAATTGCGTTGTCCTGGGTGACGTGCGTCTCCGGGACGTTTGCGGTGAAATGCCAGTTGCGCGCGGAGCGTGCGCCAAAGTCGACGTAGGCCTTCCAGTCGGTTTCGTCGAGCGTCAGCGTTAGTTTCCCGTCTGCACGGATGAAGCCGAATCGCACGTTGGCCGAGGCGCTATATGGCCAGTCGAGCAGCTTGCCCTTTGCATGGATTCGAAATCCCTCCGCCCTGTCCCGCTCGATCTTGACGTTTGCCGTCGCCTTCTTGCAGGTGATGAGTTCCGCCGTCTTGCCCTTGAGGTAGGGAGACAGGTCGAATTCAAGTGAAGGAATCGGTATGAGAGTCAGAAGGAAGGGAATCGAGAGGACAAAAACCACAGTCAGGACGGTGACGACAATGGCCGTCCAAAGCATCCAACGTCGCAGTCTTCGCGGTTTCTTTTCCGTCGCATCCATAGCTGAAGTGTCATGGACCGGTTTCATATTCCAAGCTCGCCCTGCCTCGCGGCTGGGTCGAGGCCAAGCGTGCGCCACGCGAGCGGCGTCGCGACACGGCCCTTGGGCGTGCGCTCGAGATATCCCTCCATGATGAGGAACGGTTCGTACGCCTCTTCTATCGTGTCTGGTTCCTCGCTTACCGAGACGGCGACGGTCGAAAGGCCGACCGGTCCGCCGCCGAACTTGACGCACACCGTCTCGAGGATGCGCCTGTCCATTTCGTCGAGGCCGTGGGGATCGATCTCAAGAAGCGAAAGCGACTCCTTCGCGACGTCGCCCGTGATGAAGTTGCCGGCCTTGACCTGGGCGTAGTCGCGTACGCGCCTAAGGAGGTTGTTCGCAATGCGCGGTGTGCCGCGTGCACGACGCGCGATTTCGAGTGCGCCGTCTGCGTCGATGTCGACGCCGATTTTCGCCGCGCTCCTCGTCACGATTTCGGCGAGGTGGCTTGGGTCGTAGTAGTCGAGCCGGTTGACGAACCCGAAGCGAGCGCGAAGGGGGGCAGCGATCAGCCCGATGCGCGTTGTCGCGCCGACGAGCGTGAAGCGCGGGAGCTCCAGCCTGACCGAGCGGGCGTTGGGCCCCTGGTCGATCATGATGTCTATCGCGTAGTCCTCCATCGCGGAGTAGAGGTATTCTTCGACGGTCTTTGCCATGCGGTGGATTTCGTCGATGAAGACGATGTCGCCCGGTTCAAGCGAGGTGAGAAGCCCCGCGAGGTCGCCTGGCTTAGTGATGACGGGGCCAGAGGTGGTCTTGACGTTGACGCCCATCGCCTCGCCGAGAATGTAGGAAAGTGTCGTTTTCCCAAGGCCGGGCGGCCCCGAGAAGAGGACATGGTCAAGCGGTTCGCCGCGCTCCTTCGCGGCCTTGACCGCGAGCAGCATGCGGTCGCGTACCTTGTCCTGCCCGACGAATCCATCAAAGTCCGTTGGGCGCAGCTTGTTGTCGAACGCAGTCGACCGGTTAAGTTCCTCGCTCTTTCGCTCTGCTTGCATTAGTTGATATTGTACCAAATATCGTCTCGCTTGTGCTGTATGTCCTGCTCGAAGGTTCCTTCCTATCGTGACGGCGCATTAGAAATGCGCCGTCAATTTTGCTATACTACTACTCTCCAAAGGAATACTCGCAAAGAAAATGCCAATCTTTCGCAAAACATTTGCCGCGATAATCGCTACGGCCGCGGCCGGTTTCGCGGCATGCGCCAGGGGCGAGACCTTCACGGAGGAGCCTGATGCCTTCCTCGAATACATCGAGGCGACGGGCTCGCAGTACATCGATACGGGAGTCAACGCCGAGACCGGACTCAAGGCGCAGATCGACTTCGCGTGGGCGGCTGACTTTGACGAGAAATCCGACTGGTCGCTCCTCGATGCTACAATCAACAACACAGACATGGACAAGCGCACGCGTTTCCTCATGTGCCACATGTACAAACAGAAGCCGTACTTCGGCTACGGCCTCAAGCAGCGCAGGAACCCAGCTTTTTCGGTCCCGTTCGTCGGCGGGCAGCGCTGCGAAATCATCACCGACATGACCGACACCAATTCGCTCGAACTTGTCCAGAACGGCGTAAGGACATTCAGCGAAGAAGACCTGGAGACGTTCAAGACGAACGGTGTCGTCAATCTCCATCTCAATCTTTTCGTGTTCGCCTGTAACTTAAGTGGAGCTCCTAGGTGGTACGGCCAGGGCAGGCTCTACGAGATGAAGATCTGGAAGAACAACCTCGAGAGCGGCGAACTTGACCTCATCCGTCACTACGTGCCCTGCATCAAGGGTCGTCGCGCCGGTCTCTACGATAAGGTGTGCCACACAATCAGCTACTCCTACGACAACGACAACAACTTCATCGCCGGCCCGGTCATCAGCAACGAGCCAACTCTCATCACCACGCGCGAAGGGCTCGCAGCAATCTCAGGCAACCTCGCCGGCTCCTACGCGCTGGGCGCGGACATCGACCTTGGCGGCGCCGACTGGACGCCGATCGGCAACAACTCCGCGCCTTTCACCGGCACGCTCCTCGGCAACGGCCACGTCATCAGCAACCTCGCCTGCACGAACAGCCTGTCGGGTGCCGACTATCGCGGGCTCTTCGGCTGCGTGAGCAACGCGACGATTGAAAGCGTCTCCGTCTCGGGAACGGTCGCGGGCAAGCAGTACGTCGGCGGACTCGTCGGATGCATCACGGGCGGAACGGTCATCAGCAACTGCATCGCGACGGTCGAGGTCGCGGCGACCAACTCCTACGCCGGAGGCCTGATCGGGGCGTGTGCCGGCGGCAGCGCGGTCAATCGAATCGTCGACTGCCGTGCGGACGGCTTCGTCAGCGGTTCCGGCATGGCGGGCGGATTCATCGGCTACGTCTATGCGCCAGCCGTGATTTCCAACTGTGTGGCGCGCGGCGACGTGTGCTCCGCCACCAGCTACTACGGCGGCTTCGTCGGGCGGCTCGCACACGACGATGCGACGATCGACCGCTGCTGGTGCTCCGGCGCCGTGTGGGGCACGGGCGGCGACATCGGGTCGTTCATCGGCCCACGTGAGGGGAACGAATGTCAACTGCGCGGTTTCGGCCTACGCCAACGGGCCGCGTCCGTTCTGCGGGAACGACCCGGCCATCACGGGCGGCAGGCTCGCGCAGGCGGCAATCAAGGCGCGCTCCGCCAAGTGGCCGGAAGCGCCAAAACGCGCCAAGTCCAGCGCGATGATTCCGATTTCGACTCCCGAGGAACTGCTCGCCGTCACGAACAACCTCTCGGGCAGCTACGTGCTGACGGCGGACATCGACTTCGACGGCGAGACCATCGAACCCATCGGCAACTACAGAACCCCGTTCAAAGGCGAGTTCTACGGACAGAACCACAAGATCAGCAACTTCTACATCGACACCACGGACAAGTATGCAGGACTCTTCGGCAAGATCAACGGCGGCCGCGTGAGCGGCGTGCAAGTGGAGGAGGGTTATGTCACCGGCGGTCCGGCCGACTCCGGATTGGAGGACGTCGGCGT
>CACZHC010000029.1 GCA_902780865.1 uncultured bacterium | reverse complement strand
GACGGCCAGAAACCCATTCGCCGTGGTCCGCCACATCGCCCATCATCGCCCAGAGAAGCGGAATCGTAGGCGCGTAGGCGAGCGACTTGAGCGCGCCCAGGACGAGAAGCCCGTAGCGACTTGTCGCGGGCACGAAGTAGAACCCGGCGGTGAAGACGGCCGTGAGCGCCAGGCAGACGAGGTATGTCGCCTTCTTGCCGAAGCGGTCGCTGAGGATCCCGGGAAGCGTCACGACGACAACGAACGTAATCCCCTGGCCGACGCCGTTGAAGAGCGAGAAGTCGAGCACATCCTCGGGAACGGCGTACTTGAAGTAGTAGGCGGACGCGCTGCCCCAGAGCGCAAGCGTCACGAAGAGGAAGAGCGTGAGCGTGAACATCGCACGCCACGGCACGTCGCCGAACACGCTCCTGAGGTCCTCCCTGATCGAGTTCTTCTGCGTAGCGGGCGGCGCGATGCGCTCCTTCGCCACGCATCCGCTGATGACGAGCATTACGGCCGCGAAGACGGCGTAGATGCCTACCGTCACGGACCATCCCGTGCGCGGGTCCTCGAACATCTTAACCATCGGAAGCGTCGCCACCTGCACGACGATGGTCGCGACCGTGGCGGCGACGAAGCGGACCGTCGCAACGGAAGTGCGTTCGCGTCCGTCGTCCGTCATCACCCCGCCAAGCGAGGAATACGGCGTGTTGTTGAAGCTGTAGAGCGCCATCAAAAGCGCGTATGTACCAGCGGCCCACGCGGTCTTGGCGCGCACGCCCCAGTCCGGCGAAAGATACGAGAGCGCAAAGACGAGCGCGAACGGAACAGCCGTGCCGACGACCCACGGACGGTACTTGCCCCATTTCGTGGAGGTCCTGTCGCTGAGTATCCCGGCGAGGGGATCGACGAAGGCGTCGAACACGCGCGCGCCGAGCAGCACGAGCCCCGCAGCGCCCGCACCGATGCCCAGCACGTCCGTGTAGAACATGAGCTGGAACATCATCATCAGCTGGAAGACGAGGTTCGCCGCCCCGTCGCCAAGACTGTAGCCGACCTTCTCTAGGAATGGAACTTTCATACGCCAATTATACCACAACGCATCCCTGCGCACATTACCCGTTCGGGTTACTCAGCGCGCGAAACGGTATGACGCGAACTCGGTGCCCGCCGCGGATTTCACGAAGACGAAATAGAGGTCGCAAGTCTCCGCGCCGATTCCGGAGACCGCGGCGGAGAACTTCCTGAACTCGCCCTTCGTGTCGGAAAGCGCAATCGTCGCAGCGAGCGGACCGTCGACAGCGCCCTTTCGGACCTCCACCACGGCGGGGCCCTTCGCGCGGCAGAGCGCCGCGACGGACTTCGGCGCGGCGTCGAACGCGAAGCCCGCGTACCTTACCCACGCCCCGTCGTCCGAGGCAACGACGACGCTCGTGTTATTCTTCGACTCGTCCGCCATCTTAACCTTCACCTTCTCGTCCTGGCAGATCGTCACCGCCCGGTTCACGCTGTACGGATCAAGCGGCTTGAGTTGCTTCGGACCTTCGTGCGTCGGGACGACCTTCGCGATCGTGCCGTCGTCGTTGTACTTCAGCTCGTCGATGCACACCGAGCGTTCGAAGACGTTGTTGTGGCCCTGCCTGTTGGAGAGAATGCGCGAATGGTAGACGATGTACGTCTTTCCGCGGAAGTCAACGATCGAGTGGTGGTTGTTGTTCCACGAATTCTCAGCCCAGTTGGGAAGTATCGCGCCCTTCCAGACGAACGGACCGAGCGGCGAGTCGCCGATCGCGTAGTCGATGGACGCACCGCGGTCGGGGAAGTTGGCGGAGTACGAGAAGTAGTACTTCCCGTTGTGCTTGTGCATGTACGACGCCTCGAAGAAGTACGGCATCACGGTCGCCTCGCCTCCGTCCTTCGACGCCTTCATCATGATCCCCGGGAACTGCGCGCTGACCATGTCGTCGTTGAGCCGCACGGCCCTGGCCATCGTGTCGCCGTTGCCGCCGAAATAGAGGTACGCCTTCCCGTCGTCGTCAACAAACGCGGCGGGATCGAACACCCAGCACGAGTCGCAGCCGGGCATCTCGCGTCCGATGAGGTGCTTGCCGAGCGGGTCGGTGTAGGGACCCTCCGGACGGTCCGCAACGGCTACTCCGATGGGTCCGCCGGAATTGGGGTAGTAGAGGTACACCTTGCCGTCCTTCACCGCAGCGCCCGGCGCATAGAGGTTCCAGCACCACTTGACGTCCTTCCCGCCCGTGAAGACATCGCCGTGGTCAGTCCAGTTGACGAGGTCGTCGGTGGACATCAGCACGTAGTCGTTCATCTCGAAGCCCTTCTGTCCGTCGAGGTCGTGGCTGCACACTACATACAGTCTGTCCTTCCACACGAACGCGTTGGGGTCCGCGGAGTACTTGTGGGTGACAATGGGATTGACGGCGAACGCCGAACCCGCAAGCGCCGCAGCGGACAGCGCGGCGGCGATCCTGGTGATTTTCACGATGTTTTCATTCCTTGTGTTCATGCCGCAATTATAGCACGAAGCACCCGCGACATACATCACCCGTTCGGGCTACAAGGCGCGTCACTTCAATCCAAGCGTGCGCCTGAGCCACACGGCGGCGAGCTCTGGCCACGCGTCGTTGTCGCGTCACGTCCTGCGGCTGCCGTAGCCGTGTCCCTTCGACCCGTCGATCCAGAACTTGCCCTCCTTGTCTTCAATAGCGCCCGGAGGCTGCACGCCCTCCTTCGTCTGGGGGATGAACGGAATCGTCCCGTCCTCGTTCCACTTGAACTCCTCGACGCAGGCGGAGCGCTTGAAGCCTCCGCCGCCCGGCAGGGCGCCGTTGTGGTAGAACATGTAGCTGCGGCCCTTGAACTCGATGTTGCCTCCGTGTATCGTGAAGCTGTTGTGCGGCGTGTCCATGATCTTGCCGCGGTAGGTCCAGGGTCCGTTGATCGTCGGCGCGGTGGAGTACGCCATGTGCTCGGGAACTCCGCCCGCGGCGTAGGAGAGGTAGTATGTTCCGTTGCGCTTCATCACCCACGGCGCCTCCTCGTAGGAGACAATGGGCTCCTCCTTGCCGTGGGCCCAGTTCATGCGCACGGACTTCGGACCGAAGCACTTCTCGTCGTCGAAGCCCGGTATCTCGCGCCATCCGTCCTTGAACGAGACCATGTCCGCGTTCAGCTCGCCGTACCAGCATCCCTTGTTGCCCCAGAAGAGGTAGGCGCGTCCGTCGTCGTCGACGAAAACCGTGGGGTCGATGAACGACGCGCCGACGGCGAGCGGCTTGCCGATGGGGTCGCGGTATGGTCCCTCGGGGCGGTCCGCCACCGCGACGCCGATTGCGTCACCCTGCGCGCAGTTGCAGCAGACGTACCAGTACCACTTCCCGTTGCGCTCTACGGCCTGGCTCGCCCACGCCTTGTCGTCCTTCTTTGCCCAAGCGAACGTCTCGAGGCTCAGCGGCGCGCCGAGGCTCTTCCAGTTGACGAGGTCCTCGCTCTCGAAGACGAACCACTCTTTCATCTTGAAGAACTTGGCGTCGTTCTCGTCGTGTCCGGTGAACATGTACACCTTGTCGCCGTGCACGAACGGCGCGGGATCGGGCGTGAACACGCCCTTCACGAGCGGATTGCCAGCGATGGCAGACAGGGAAACGGCCGATAGCGCGGCGAAAGCCGCATGTGCTGTGGTGCTTTTCATGCGGACATTATACCATCTGCCACGCCACGGCGCCATCACCCTATCGGGCGGGCACTAGAGCTTGCATTTTCTTGACGAACTTGGGAAAGAATCAAGTCGAGTTGGGGAAAAGACGCGAAGGATGGCCGTCGTCAACCCGTTCGTCGCGGACTGACGGCGAGGCGAAGAATCTGAAATCCTATTTGCCGTTCTTGGACTTCTTTTCTGCGGTCTGCTGCGCGAGACGCCATACGGCCTTTGCGCACAGCTTCATCTGTCCGTCGCGACCGAAGAACAGCGGATAGTCCGTGCGTCCCCTTACCGGGAAGTCGTTCAGCCAGGAGTCGCCGTCCGTAAGCCCCCACAACGTGACGCGGTCTATTACGTCCGCGTGTCGCAGGTACATCTTGAAGAGGTCGAAGTAGCGTCTTGCGTGCTCCTTCTCGACGTCCTTCGGCAGGACACCGTCCTTCCACGGATTGTACTTCTCGTCGTAGTCGTGCCTGGACGTGATCTCGGCGGTGAGACCCCACGCGCTCGGCAGCGCGCTGACGTCGAGTTCGGTGATCATCGCCTTTACGCCCACGGAAGCGAGCGCCTCGATAGTAGCCTCGTACTCCTCGACCTTCGGACCCTTGAGTCCGGCGTGGCTCTGGAGTCCGACGGCGTCGATTCGCACGCCCTTCTCCTTGAATTTGCGCACCATTTCGACTACGCCCCTGCGCTTGCCGGCGGTGAACATGTTGAAGTCGTTGTAGTACAGTTCCGCATCGGGATCTGCCTCGTGGGCGAATCGAAACGCCAGCTCGATGAAGTCCTC
Organism: uncultured bacterium; assembly: GCA_902780865.1. GTDB lineage: Bacteria > Verrucomicrobiota > Kiritimatiellia > RFP12 > UBA1067 > UBA1067. Next base: position 23,334 of record CACZHC010000029.1, on the reverse strand, counting down.
GCCGATTCCGTCGCGCCACGGCGAGGGATGGAGCCTGCCGCCGTCGTCGAACGCCTCGTTCACCACGTCCCATCCGTGGATTCGCCCCTTGTAGCGCCCGACGACAGCATGGATATGCGCGCGCATCCTTGCGATCAGCGTCTCTCGGTCGGCCTTCGATCCGTCCGCGTTCACGAAGAACCAGTGCGGCGTCTGGTTGTGCCACACAAGGCAGTGTCCGATGATCTTCATCTTGTTCTTCTCGCCGAACGCGACGAAGCGATCCGAGACATCCCAGCGGAACTCGCCCTCCTTCGGCTGCAGCGAGGCCGGCTTCATCTCGTTCTCGGGCGTTATGGAGTTGAAGTGCCGCTCGACGAGGCGCGACGAGTCGTTCGGCGCGTGCATGAATATTCTGGCAGGGATCGCGACGCCGAACTTGAACGGCATCGCGTCCTTTATTCCGTCAGCTCCGAAGATCGCGCCGACCGACAGCACGGCCGCAGCCGCAAATGCTAAATTTCCCATCTCATCTCCTGTTGCAGGTGCATACCTTAAGTTTCTACGCGATTATACCATTTGGCGTCGGTGCCCGTCCATCACCCTTTATGGCTAGTGAGTGTTGGAGACGCGGCTTCTATCCGCGTCAATTCCGCCGCGATGCCCAAGGGGGTCCGTCGCGCGGGGCCTTGCGGCACCACTCTAGTGACTGCCTTCGGCAGCGACCTACGGTCGGTGGATACGCTTCGCAGTTCGCGCTACGCGCTCACCCAACCCGACGCCTTCATATCCCCCGGCCGACAGGCCGTCCGCGAAGCGGATGCCCTAGCAGGGGTGCGCGGGCGCATCCCGCGACGGGCAAAGAGCAGACCGCATATGCTATTTTGCCGTGAACAGGAAGTCCTCGACATCGCAAATCGAATGGCCCTTCTTCGCGGAATCGGGACCTTCCTCGACCTCGACCGTGATCGGATCGACCATCGCCTGGCGCGAGTACTGGTCGAGTCCGCACTGGCGGTGGTAGAAGACGTACCACTGTCCGTTAATCTCGCAGATGGACCCGTGACCTCTGCGACATCGGCACACGCCGACGTCGTCTGCAAGGCAGTGCCGCAACAGGCTACCAACAAAAGTATGAGTTTCATGCCCATATCCTACCAAAAGCCAGGCCGCGATATCTGCCCCCATTAGGGGGATTGAACAGATTGCAGGGCGAATCGCAGCCGCACGGACGCGCAACAACGAAATACACGGAAGACATAGAATGATGTTTTAGACGTGTATAGTCAAATAGTCAGAACTCAATCAGACCGCATCACAAGGGGCGAAGAAGCAGGCAAACAGGACCGAGAAGCCCAGATGGGTGCGGTTTCTCCGTGCCGACGAAATAGTCCCAGCTCGTAAATGTCACGCGGTTCGTCGCTGGACGCGAGCCATCGGCGTTCCATGCCCAATCCGGGATTCGCTTCAAACCGCGGCCACATGCGCCCTTAGATCCATCAAGATGACACTGGTGGAACCGCTCAGGTCCCCAGACGCAATCGTCGCCAGGCAGCAGATGGTCGCCAAGAAGCCGATTGTGCCAGCCGTTCGTAACCTCGACCTCGAGCACGTTCTCGCCTTCGCGAGCGGCATCTACCGTTGGTAACTCAAACGGCTCGTACCATGCAACACCGAGGTCGCGTCCGTTGAGTCGGACGCGCGCAATGTCGTGAACGTCGCCAAGGGCGATTCTGCGCGTCGCCTTCGCCTCGTCCTTCGCCAGCGCAAAGCGCGTACGGTATGTCGCAGTGCCGGAGAAGTAGCGGACGCCCGGAATGTCGGAATCGGACAAGGAGGAAAGCTTATCCATAGTGAGTTCAGAATCTGGCGCGCCACGCCCCTTCTCAAACGAAACTGACCAGCCCCCTTCTATCTGCCTTATACGCGTCGACTCGCGGCGACGGCTTTCCGGCCAAGTGGCGCCAGCGCGGAAGGTAACAAAGACAGATTCTTGTGGGCCGAGCGTCATCGGGAGACGCACATAGCCGTCAATAGAATCGACGGGCTTGAGAAATTCCGTCTCGCCAGTTCCAGGATACCATAGCTCCGCCTGCCCTTCCGCACGGAAGTCAGCCGTAAAGGAAACTAGTTCCGTGGAAACATTTGCAACGAAGAAAAACGGCGATGTGTCATATCGCGCCGATCCAAGGATCGGCCCATTTGCATCGACCTTAACGCCGTCGACGACGCTGAACGGACGCTTGGGAAGTTCTGCGTCTTCGCCAAGAATCTTGACTCCTGCCCTTCTCGCCTCTTCTAGTTTGGCTGCAACGGCTGCATCGGAAAGCAACTTGTGAGGCACGGCAAGATATTGATACGAGCGGCTATTGCAATGGTTCCTGACAAGGATAGAACCCGACGCAAACTCAACGTCTTTCAGGAAAACACGACGAGGAACGATGTCGACGCCATCAGTAATACCGCGGAAATCTTCGACTGCAAGTACGTCAATAACTTCACTGCCCTTCTGAAGCCGCGACTGGCAGCGGGCGAGATACGAGAAGAATTCCTTGCCTGGTTCGAACCACGTCGCGTTCTCTCCAAAATGCGCCCCCCAGTAGCCCATGTTCATACCGGGCTTACGGCAGGCGGGAAACGGCTGGTGCACCCAGTGATGCAGGAACATGCAGTTGATGCCGCGCGCGAACGAAGCGTCCGTACACGCCTTAAAGTCGCGCGGCGCGAGAACGTACGGATCCTGGAACGGCATTGCGGTATACGCTTCAGCTGCAAGAATCGTCTTGCCTGCGGCGCGCCCAACGGCGCCGCCCAGCTGCGGACTTCCACCCACGACGCCAGGCGCTACCCAGAACGGACGCGCGCCCCAAAACTCAGTCGTTGGAAGATCGCTTGCGTATGCGGCTTCACAGTGATCGAACGGTCCGCCGTATGGCTCGACGACAAACTGCATCCCCTTTTCGTTAATGCGGTCGCGGAAGACCCAGTAGTGGCGCTCGGTCGAAAGCTCTCCGACAGTACGCGCAATGTCTGCCTTGATCTTCTCGGACCTTTCTTGCGTCGCGCCTACATAGGCCGGTAGGAACGGCAGCGGATCGTAGCCGCGGCGCCTCTTGAACTCGTCGCGAAAGTCGTCAGTCCAGTCGTACGGCCCCGCCTCATAGCTATCCATGAGGATGAAGTCGAGTCCGACGTTCCTTGCAAGGACATGGTCAAGGTGGAGATTGACCGCCTTGTCGCTCATCTTGTCCGCCTCAAGACACTTGCCGTACATCGACATCGCAACAGGCATGCACTGGGAGCCAGTGCACGTATATCCGAAGCGAAAGACCTTGTCGCCCTTCTCAACCGTTCCGATTTCGCGGTAGAAGCCGAGATTCGTTTCGGGTTGCGCGGGCTTGCTCCCCTTAGGCGCGGAAGTCCAGACGAGCTTCTTCATCGCAAGCTCGGGCGTGATCCACGGCCCGCCGGAGACGGTATAGCCGGGACAGTTGTGCATGCCTATCTCGAGTCCGCGCCTCTTCGCCTCGCTCGCGGCGAACGAGACATAGTCCCACCATTTGTCGCTCGCAAAGTCGAAGTCTTTCATCGTGTCGTCGTCATACCCGAACGCGGGAACTTCCGAACAAGGGCCGCGCGCAACCTGGAAAATCGTGGCGCCGCCTATGCCGGCATCGCGCATTGCGTCGAGGTCGCGGACAATTCCTTCCTTTTTCACGGCAGTACCGCACCAGTGCCACCACACGAATGGCTTCGCGCCGTTCGTGCGTTCCCAGCAGGCCGGTGGACGCGCAATCAGTTCGTCGATCACATCGCGCAGCTTCGCCTTTGGCGTCTTCTCAACGAGGACGCAATGCGGGCCGTTCTCCGCCTTCGTCCATGTATTGGATCCTGTCGCTGGGTCAACAGACATCGTCCCGCGCTCGATGCCGAAGTCGCGCTCCCACCCACGCACGGCAGCAAGCACCGTCAGCTCGTCCCAGGAGGAGCGTCCGCTGCGCTCCTCGTTCCACGCCTTCATGCAGCGGATGAACGCCTCGGACACCGGGCCGTTCGCCATGCCAAGCCGCGCGACCGGAACGCCCGTCAGGACGTCCGCGCCGAGGTTGAAGTCGACGAAGTAGATCGGCACAGGGCTGTTGCGGATCGCCTTGTCGGACGACTCCGCGTCCATGCGAAGGTTGCATTCGAGTCCGCATGGCAACACGCCGCCCATCTGGTACCACGCCTTGACCTTCTTCGCGACGAGCTCGCGTCCTGTGAGCGGCGAGATGTCGTCGCCCTTCGTCTCGAGAAGTCGACGGACGTTTGTCGTAAAGCCGACGACACAGAGCGTCACGGACTTGTCGGGCGAGTCCGCGAGCACGCGGCGGTAGACTTCGTTCGCATCCGGCGCATCGTCCGAATTCGGATAGCGCAGCGCCTCGCGTATTGCTGAAACCATCGAGCGGAACACCTCGTTGACGCCCTTCTCTTTCGGCGAGACATAGCCGATTTCCTTGCAGACGCCCATCGGGAGCGAATCTTCGTCCGCCTGACATTCCACGAGCCCGCGATAGCTTTCATTGATCATCTCGCACATCCCGAGCGCCGGAGAAGACCGCGAAGAGGAGACTACTGCGAGTATCTCGCACTCGCCCGCGTCGGCGAGCGCGTTCAGGACGGCAAGCGCGCCGACGTCGTCGTAGTCGCCGCACATGTCGGTGTCGAAGACAATGCGCGTCGGTTCCGCAGAGGCTGCAGAAACAGATGACGCCAGCAAAATCGTCAACGCACCAAGGAGAGGAATTTTCATTTGCAGTAATTATAGTATATCCACTGCATAAAGACAATCTCCCAACTGGGTAGTCTCAAATTAGAATGTTGTGCCGTCAAGATTCTGTATGACGGCAGAGCATTCCCACGTACGCGGCAAGTAACGCACCAGAACAAAGAGGATAGAAGCCCCCAATCGTTGCCAGAATCCAGCGTATAGGATTGGTTGCAACACCTTGTCCTGAATAATCATAGAGCAACACGGAAACACAACCCAGAATGAGTTGCAATATGGCATAACCCGACCACACGGCGATACACCATCGTCCCCAGACGGGGAAAAGGTCCCGTAGCAAAACGAAAGACACGATGATCAATCCGAACGAAACGAAACGCAAGGTGTACGAATAATAGAACGGACAGTGCAAGTAATGCGGCAACAATGCCGGCGACACCAACATCAGCCAAATACCGACAAGCCCCCATACTGCAGCACGCCTGCCAGACAAAAGCAACAGCAGGAAAGATATGCAGAAGACAAGGGAAAGTAAAATGCCGATTCCAATCTTGACATTAAAGACCGTAGGGGTTCCAGTGGACTGCAACATGCTCAACACGCGAGAAACGAAAGCATTCAAACAGCAACATGACGCATAGACGACGCCAAGCACCGCGGCGGCACGCAAACGCCCGCCAGAAGAAGGAATTGTGGCGGGCTCGGCCGGATGGAATGCGAATGTAAAATAGGCAAACGTCAGGAACGACAGACGGACAAGATCCGTTAGAAAGATGAAAAGTTCCGGACCATGTTGCGCTAATTCAAGTATCTCGGCAACATGAAGAAACGGAACAAGCGCCAAAAACAACAGGCTGTTACTGAAGGCTCCGCGATTTTTAGACTTCAACACAAAAAAGACGGACGACTGAAGTAGCATCAGGGCCAGAAAGATCCAGTCGTCAGGGAAGCCACCACGAGGCACCCAAACCTTGGACGGAAGCAGGGGCAAAGTACCAAGCACAGCAACTGCGAGCCAACCGATGGCGCACAGCCACATTAGACTTGCCATTCGAAATTTCGAACGGGCTAGAAACATGGCCTGAACCGCACTTACGACTGCAGCAGCAACGGCAGTCCAGGAAAACACGACGTCATAAGGATGGTAACGTATGTAACTCCATTCAAGCCTAATGAACGCCATAGGTGCACAAGACACCAACAAGTACACAAGGCCAACAATGCCAACTAGCCGGAGATTCCAGTCGTTCTTTGATTCTATACTCATATGTGGCGATATTATACCATATCGCCGTCAAATGCATATCGCCTTGCCCTTGTGTCCCCAGGCGTCGCAAGGGCGGACGGAAAAGGTGACATCCTTGTAGCCATCGGCGTCGAGCTTCTTCTTGTCGAAGACGACCTTGATTGGCGCGCGGTCGCGTATCTCGGCAAGACCGATGCCTGCGGAATAGACGCGGCGGCACTCGATCTGGCGACGGAAATCCTCTATGCGGCCCTCGGCGATCACCTCGTAGTCGAGCGCGCGCACACCGGCGTTTTCGCGGCGGACGGTCGGGAATTCAAGAACTATCGTCTCGTCGGTCACGGTCTTCTTGAGAACGGTCCCCTCGGGGAACTCGGGGACGACGGCGCGCTTCGTACGCTCGGCGTACTCATACGGCTTGCCGCGTGAAATCGGCCATGGGAACTCCCAGTTGTCGCCAAGATCCTCGTCGTACGAGAACTCGCGCTTCTGAACGACAATGCGATCGTCGTAGACAGAAAGGAGCTGGCCGACCTTTGGCGTCTCGCAATCGAAAAGAGTCTCCTCTGGATAGCGCCTCGCGACATGCGCGTTTGAGCGCCCGCCGATTACGCCCGCAAACGGAAGTCCAGGGCACGCAGAGGCGTCGATAGACGTAAACTCGCCTTGCCAAATCGCGCGCTCGTCGCTCATCGTGACATGCGTGTGACCGGAAATCGCGATGCAGTTCGGGAACTCCTTCAAATACTTGGTCGAGCGCCCGAAGTCGTGCCCGCCCCAGCCCTGCGGCGAAGCGTAGAGGAACGGCGAGAAGACAGTGTCCGCTGGATGGTGGTGCTGGACATAGAAGAAAGGTTTCGCACCCTTTAGCTCCGCGCCGCGCGTTGCAAAGAACTCGTCGAGCTTCTTGTGCTCGTACCTAAGCGCGTTGTAGAACGGGGTGTCCGGCGGCTCGGCCGTCCAGCGCTCGGCGCAGATGTCGCTCGCAAGATGCGCAAACCACTGGAAGAGGACGAATTTGTAGCCCTTCACTTCCTTGACCTTCACGGTCTCGTACTTCTCGTGGAAAAGCTCTTCCCACACGCGCTCGCGGTTGCAGACGAACGACTCCTTCGCGGACTCCTCGTCAACCGGGAACTTCACCTTCGGGAACTCGGGCCTGTGGTAGAAGTATCCGTCCACATCGTGGTTGCCGGTGACGAAAAGCTTCTCGACATGGCCGCCGTCGGAGCGCTTGTCGTTGGGGAACACCTCGTACCAGATGTCGGCAACGCACTTCATCTCCTTGACAAGCCCCGCAAAGCCGAGGTCTCCGGAGATAACCACGCCGTCCACCTTCTGCGAGTCAAACCACTTGAGCGCCTTGCGGAAGTGCGCGCCCTGTTCCATCGTGGGCACATGGATGTCGCTTAAGACCCCGAGCCGGAGTCGGCACGGACTTTCGGCCGCAAACCCCTTGAACGGCTTAACTGCCGCGGCAAATGCGCCGGCGAACGTCAAGCCGCCGAACGAACGTCTTGTAATCATGTAATCGTCATTCAATGGTGACAGGCACTGAGCCGGCGACCTTCTTTATCGTTGCAACGCCACGGGCAACGCTGCCCACGAGCACGCCACGAACATTCACCGTGGTCGCCTTGAGCTTGCCGTCGACAGATGAATATATCTTGAACGAGCCGCTGAACGAGCCGTCCTTGGAATTGTATTTCAACTTCAGCGCGGACGGGTTCTCTCCAAGTTTCGTCTCGTCGACAGTCGTCGTCCCCTTGGCATACACTACTTTGCCTGCCTTGGCGACAACCCATTTCTTTCCGCTCTGAGCGACCGCGAGACCGTCTGGCAAATAGTCGGTCATGGCCGTCGCGGAAACCTGCGACCACAGCGCGGCAGTCTTGTCGACATGGAATGACGCACCAGTCGGCAACGCCTTGGCCTGCGCCACGACTGCGAAATTGCCAAGCCCCGACACGGCAAGCCGGCTGCCGTCGGGGGACAGCCAAAACGCAAATGCAAGCGTCGCTTTCTTCGTTACGACGACTGGCACGCAGCACCATTTCTCGCCAACGAGGAACTGGGCTTTCGCACTTGCCTTGGTGCCGTTCGCAAGCATCACCGACACCTTCGACTTACCCTTTGCGGCAACGGAGACCGAGGCGTTGCCACCATCCCACAGAACGACCGTCGGAACCTTATACTGTGCAATGACCTGTTTTGCCGCCGCCGACTCCGCCTTGTCTTTCGACGAGAACAGATTTCGCGCGCCGTCGATCTTGTACGGCCCATACACGCCTGAAAGCGCATATGTGCCGAGCACGATCTCGCATGTCTCGCCGCCGGAAAGCGCAATACCTGTCGGACCATCAGACTTTATTTCCGCCTTGCCGCCGGCATCCGCCTTAAGCGAGACCTTGCTCTTGCCTATCGCAACCGTCGCCTTGACAGATGCAAGTTGCGTATTGCTTTTTGGCTTGCCAACCTTGACCTGAATGGTCCCATGTATGGCTCCCTTGTCATCAAACAGATATCCGTCGTACACACTTGCAACGGCGGGGACGGCGCCAGCCACAGACTCATAGAGAATATATGTCCCATCTCCCGTTGGGTCGGTAGGATCGGTAGGATCCGTGGGGTCGGTAGGATCCGTGGGATCGGTAGGATCTGTCGGGTCAGTAGGGTCGGTAGGATCCGTGGGGTCGGTAGGAGTTACGGGCGTATCAGGGTCCGTCGGATCAACAGGGGCGGGCTTGGATCCGCCATAGGCGATGACAAAGCCCAGCAGCAGCAAGCAAAGCACGGTGCCGATCGGACGTGTTCTCGCATTCGACAGCACAGGAGCAATACGCCGTGCCATGATCGGAAGCAGGACTGCAAGCGCCAACCCGCCCCAGACTACGACAATAGTCCACACACCGAACGACTTCCATATCTCGCTCATATTATCGAAGCTCCTTTCGCTATGGCCGTATCATATCATTTCCAACAATTCGCTGCAAGCGTCATCGTCGTGAAAATCGCAATCCGCCCCTTACCGAAGGTCCTTTTCGCGAATGAGCCGCCAAGCGGCGTCGCGGATGTCTACGACATCGTCGCGCAGCTCGCCGCACCAGCACGGCGAAAGGCGTACAAGGTGCGTCGCGTGGCCAGGAACAGACGCTTCGTAGACGCCTGCGAAAACGCCGACGTCCTCCTGTCGCCAGACGTCCCTAACTCGCCACTTGCATAGAAGCCCCGCCTTCTCCATGTCGAACGCAATCGTCTGCTCGCGCGACGACTTGTTGTAGAGCCCAGCCGCAATCGATCCGTCAGCAAGCGGACGCGCCCATATCTCCCAGTCGTCGCCTTCCGCGATGCAGCCGGCGCCCTTTCCAAGCGTGTCCTGGTCGATCTCGATTACCTCGTCGTTCGTCAAAAGCGACAACGTGAAATCGTCGAGGCGCGTAAGGTCGCACCCTATCAAAAGCGGCGCCGCGACGAGCGCCCACATAGAGATGTGCGTATACTGCTCGTTGGGGGCGAGACGCGTCGGCTTGAAGTCGTTCCAGCAAACGGCGCCGACGCACAGCATGTCCGGGTCGTTCCACGCGCCAGGACCGGTGTACATGAAGAGCTTCTTCTGCTTCTCGATTGCGGCGGAGACCGACGACCAGGTGTCGAAGACGTCTCCAGTGGTCCGCCAGCTTTGCGCGCCGACGTAGCGCCCCCATGCGCTCACGTTCTCCATCCCGTACTGGCAGAGAGAAAGGACTATGTCGCGCTTCTGGTGGCGAAGCGCGGCGCCCATGACGAGATAGGGGTACATTGCGCGATGGACGCCCTTTCCGAAGGCGACATCGTCGTAGTAGCACCAGTCGTGCTTGAGGTAGTCGAATCCCCAGTCGGCAAATGTCTTCGCGTCGAACTCCTCGTGCTGCCAGCTGCCCGCGGCGCGCCCGCAGGTAAAGGGGCCAGGACTCGAATAGATGCCGGCCTTGAGCCCCTTCGCGTGGATGTAGTCGACGAGCGCCTTCATGTCGGGGAAGCGCGAATTCGCCGCGATGCGCCCTTCCGCGTCGCGCAGGGGCCCGTCGAGCGAAGGGTCCTCCTTCGCGCGCTCGGGGATGTTCTGCCAGAAGTCGTCGATGTTTATGTAGGAATATCCGTGATCTGCAAGCCCGCTCGAGACGAGTGCGTCGGCAGCTGCACGAACCTTCTCGTCTGAAACCTTGCCGCCGAACGCGTTCCAGCTGCTCCAGCCCATCGCCGGCGTAAGCGAGATCGTCTCGCCGACCTTGATGACCAGCGTCTTCTCGTCCTTGCCCCGCGCGTTTTCCGCGACAATGGTCAGCGGATAATCGCCGGGCTTTTTAATGGAGCCAGAAAGTATTTGCGTCTTGGCGTCAAAAACCAGGTTCTCCAATTCTGGAAGGCCTGTTAATCCCGTCAGGGAAACCTTCAGCGGCTTCTCGCCGGTGACCGGCACGCGATAGAGGATCGGGCGGCCTGGCCTCACGCCGTAGACTTGCGGCCCGTTGACGCGCGGCTTAAGGCGCACCGCAGGCGTCAAGATGCCGAGCTGTCGCGACTGGCGGCGGACGTCGCTCGGGAGGACCTTGCCGTCGGCGTAGTCGAGCCTCGCCTCGCCCCAGACGACTCCAACGCCCTCGCCACTCCCCTCGACAGGATCGGCCGACAGCGTGAGAGCCTTGACGCCGCGGACGTCAACCTTCACGGGGACTTCGTTTGTATCGCCCCATGCCGTGACGCCAGAAGACCAAAGTTCCCGCCCGTCGCCAATGACCTTCACGACGACCTTGCCCTTCTCGCCGAACTTGTCGACGCCGCACGAGGCCTCGAAAGTCGTCGCGTCGCCGCCAATAGGGATTTCGACCGCAAACGCGGCCGGCATCCTCATCCCGAAAAAATGCTTGCGCGCGGCGGTCGAAAACCTCTTCTCGATCGCCGCACAGGCTATTTCGACTTCTCCCCTGCCGCGCACAACCTTCGACACGTCGAACTGTTCGCACGGCACGGGATAGTCGGCTCGGACAAACGCTCCAGTAAGCGCGATGAATAGAAGAGCTGCAGGGAGCGTAAGTCTCATGTGTGAATTAACCTATTTTGGATTTGCGATCTTCGCGGACTCGGGGATTACCTTGCCGCGGACGAGGACATTCAGCGCGTCGTTGACGGACTTGACCTCCTTCGCGTCGCCGGGCTTCGCGCGGTATGCCTCGAGAGCGTTGCGGAAGTCTGCAGCATAGGCACCCTCGTCCGCATACGAAACTACTTCGGCAAGGGCCTTTACATTGTCGGCCGTAGCGGCTTTGGGGTCGGCGATCTTGGCGTAGAGCTTGGCGGCCGTCGCGCGGCGCTCGGCCATGACCTTCTCGGGGTCGGCGCTCATGTCGGAGTGCGTGAGGTTGTCCCAGCGAGAGGCGAGCGGACGCAGCCAAATGTTGCGGAAGGAGACGGGGCAGCCGTGGTCCTGGAGGGAGAGCGGCCCTTTCGCCGGATGGGGCGCGAGCGGACGGCGGCGGCAGTGTGTCGTCTGGCCTTCCATCTCCCAGTGGTCCTGCACAAGCACGCCATTGAAAAAGACCGTGATGGAGCCGGGATGGGTGAGCTGCGAGCCCTTCCAGACGGGTTGGTGGAACACAATGTCGTAGACCTGCCACTCTCCCGGCTTGCGCTGCGGGTTGACGAGAGGCGGATTCTCGGCATACACCGCTCCAGCCTGGCCGTCGGCATAGTTCTGGACGAACTCAGGCGTTCCATCGAGCTCCTTGCAGGTAAAGTAGCTCTCGAGGACCTGGACTTCGTAGCCGTACTTCGGGCCCATGAGGAAGACGCCTGAGTTGCCGCGCATCTGCGCGCCCCCGCCGATGGACGTGATGTCTGCGGGGTGCTTGTACTCGATATGGAGCTGGCAGTCGCCGAACTCCTCGCGCGTACGACACTCGCCGAACTTAAAGCCGGTGCCGCAGGAGAAAGTGCCGTCGTCGTTGACAATCCATTTCGCTGGACCGCCATTTCCATCGCACCAGTTCTTCTCGAAGCTTTCCTTCGTGCCGTCGAAGAGGACAATCGCGTCGGAAGGCACACCCTTCTCGTTTATCGTAACGCGCGACGGCTTCGGACGGTTTGTGTCATGCACCGCCCACGCATGCGTTGCGTTGGGGATGTCGCCGTAAAGCCCGGCGAAAAGAGCCCCGGGGACAAGCGCGCTTGCGGCAAGAATAAGTGAATAACCAACCATTGCATTGTTGTGCATAGATTTTCCTCTCGTGTTTTTAGTTGTCCATACAGCGGTTATTCACATAGCATACTATTTTTGCCTTGGTTCCGCAATACCCATCCTTTCCATGTTACTTGACAATGCGATAGATATGACGCGCAAAGCCCTCGTAGGAATCGAGGAAGTAGTTGACCTTCGCCTTGTCTGGGCCGAGAGTTCCGACCTTGCCTTGGAGCGCGCGGTTCTCGTACATGACCTCGACCTTGGCATTTGCCGGGATCTCGGGCGGAAGAACGAAACAAACCTTCTCGTTCGGGTGAGGGTTGACGTTCGCGGTGTAGATGCGCCATTCGTCGCCGTGCTTGCGGGTGAGGCAGCGGATGTAGTTCTCCGTCTCGCTCGCAATCGCGCCGCCGCAAAGCTCGTCGGAGCAGAGGAAGTCGACGTTGTCGAGTATCTCGCGGTTGACGTCGACAAGCGCGTCGTAGCAGCAGCGCGAAGTCGGCATGTTGACGAACCACGAAAGCCCCGAGGAGCCCGCCGCGATCGAGCCCCAGCACTGGGCAATCTGCTCCTTGTACGAGGGGATCCGCGGGTGGAGGGAGTTCTCGCTCTCCATGAAGTACCAGCACGGCTTCCCTGGCGCGATGGAGCGAAGCACGTCGACCTTCGATACGACCATATCGAGCGTCGTACCGTCGCAGGTGAGGTAGTAGTCGACCATCAGGATGTCGGTTGGGAGACCAGCGAAGCGCCCGGAGATGCCCATCCAGCAGTTGTTCATCTGCACGGGGTTGTAGGGGAAGAGTTTTTTGGTGCGCTGCATGAAGGCCTTGCACTCGTCTGCCTTGCGATACTCCGGCTCGTCCAATACCAGCCAGTTGATGACATTCTCGCTGTCGAGCATCTTGTACATCTTTTCCCTGGACCAGTCCGTCACCGAGTTGTCCTCCCAGCGCCTGATTTCGCCGACGTCGTTGAGCGTGTCCCCTTCGCCGGTCCAGATCGTGAACTTCATGCCCTTCTTTGCAGCGTACGCGAGCGTCTTCTGGTTCATCTCGATGTCGCGGACGTTCAGGTTGTTCTGGAGGTTCAGGTACTTGAAGCCGGCATCGACGAGTATGTCGACCTGCCTCGACGTGCCGTCGTCAAGCGGAGCGTTCTCGCGCCCGATGAGGCAAGGAGAGCTCATAAACACCTTCTCGCCATCGTGGACGAGCGTACGCGACCACTGGTTGACCTGCGCCGCGCCCTTCTTGAACGGAAGCTTGCGGACTTCGGCCTTCCACTCCTTGCCGAGCGCATTGACCGTCACAGGATTGTTGCCGCAGGGCATCGCCGAGATGTCGAGCGACACCTCCTCGAAGCCGCCGTTCGCGTCCCACACGCGGAAACCCGCCGTCTTCTCGTTCATGTAGTAGTCGTAGTGCCCGAGGATAAGGCCCTCTGCCGGAACCTTGTAGCCGCACAGCGCATTCTCGGCCGCAGTGAGGGGCGTCTTGCGCTCGGGCTTCGCGTGGGGCGTGGGCTTGCCGAGCGCGAAATTCGCCTCGTCACCGGACTTCGGCTTGTATTCCGTCGCGTAGCTCTTATTCGGGTCGAAGCCGCCGTTCGGCATGTCGACCATCTCGAGCTGGAGGTCGTCGAGCCAAATCGAGGCCTCGGCCGTCCGCTTCCAAGTCTCCGGCACCTCGAACCACACGGGGCTGAACAACCCGGGCGAAGGCATGTTGGTCGTCGTGATTTCATATCGCTTCCAGTCTGTCGTAAGATCGACAAGCTTTACGTCCTTGGAGAGCTTCAGTCTGAACTTTACGCCAGGTTCGGACGCCTTGGCCCAGATTGAGAAGACCGCGCTCCTGCCCTTCTGGGTGGGCGTATTCCAGGTGAAGAAGTCGAAGCTGCGGACAAACGGCCCGATGTTGAGACGGAGAGACTGATTGCCGGAGTGCTTCTCCTTCTTGTCCACCATGAAGCACTTGAGGTACTTCTCCTTGTAGTCCTCGACCGTAACCTTGTCCATAGCGCAGCTGTTGCGGTTGCAGTAGTGGAGCGGCACGCCGTCATTGTCGTATTCGAAGCCGGAGTTGGCGATAAGGTTCGCGCTGTCGTCACCCTTGAGTGCGTATATCGTCACGCGGCGTACCTCGAACGGGCACTGGAAGTTGTCGATGACGAGCGGATTCGACCGCGCGACGCCGTCGAAACCGACGGTCTTCTTTGGCGTGGGGGCGGTAAAGTAGTTCGCCTGGACGCCATTTATCAGGAAGGTGTAGCCCATCATCTTGTCGCCTATCTTGCGGCGCTCGAAGCGGACCGTGACCGGCTCCTGCTCCTTGAAGTTGGCGATCCACGGGTAGCAGCTTCTGGTCGCCTGGCCCTCGACCGGAGCATAGAGACTGACGCCGTAGCCGTCGCTGCGGACGCCGTAGTTGGCATACTCGCATCCCATGCAGGCCCAATGGTAGTCGCCGTCCTTTGGGTCCTTGATCTTGCTCCACTCGGGATAGCACACGAAGTCCGCCTCGACCGCGCATTCTTCGGGAAGCTCGCCCTTCCACTGGATGCCGTCGCCCGTGTTGCCGCTCGGAACGCGCACCGCGCCGTCCTTTACCTCGATGTCCTTCTGCGCGTGTCCGCGGAAGTCCCAACGTTCGGCGAACACCTTGGGGTTTGTGAAGTCGTCTTCAAACACCGGCACCGAGAAGTCGATTTTCGCGGGCTTCCCGTCCGTCGTCTTCTTCGCGGACTTCTTCGCCGCCTTAGGTCCGGCCGCGAGCGGAACGGACGTCGCACTTGCGTAGAACTTCTTGCCGACGTTGTCGTAGATTCCGGCAACGCCACCTTTCACTGCAGGGATGTATTCGGCGACGGGCTTGCCGTCCTTGTAGAATGTCGCGCCGTAGAAAGTCATGTCGTAACACGCATAGGACTTGACCGAGCCATCGGCGCATGTCATGCCGAAAAACGACACAGGGACCTTGCCGGTTGCAGTACGCGCGCCTTCAAGTTTCATGCGGAAACTGCCCAGGGCGAGACTCTTCCCGTCATAGGTAATTGGAATGTGCGTGCCGATCACCGAGTCGTTGACCTCCTGGATGCCGCAGTGTATCCACTTGTCCCGGCTCTTGCGCCCGAGGTTTGCAAACGTCTGGTAGGCCTGGGCCTCGTGACCGCCGAGCTCGAGACTGAAGAGGTCGCGGAATTCGTCGGCGCCTTGGGCGTCTTCTTGTCCGAAGAAAGCGGTTGTCTGCTTCGCCATGTCGAACTTGCCGCCGAAGATCTGGTTGAAAGGACCTTCGAACATGAGGTCCATCTTGAACGTAAGTCCCGGCTCGGGGATGAGATCCGTCTTCACGCAGCTGCCGTGCGTGGATTTGACGTACTCGACCTCGTAGTCATAGCCCGCGGCGTTAGCGGCGAGAACGGAGGTCAACGACACAGCAATGGCTATTAGAGTTTTCATGGCCCTATTATAGCACAATCCACCCTAATTCCAACAACTACCCATATGAGTAGAAATTCGTCAGGGGATCATTGGCGCGTAAAAACGACGCCGACGCGAATTCAGCGCGTCAACGTCGCCTTGAAGAAGTGGTGCTGCTTGGTGGCAACCTGCCAGGGGCCAGCAAGGCCATCAGCGCCGTACACCGTCACGCGGCCGTTGAAATTGCCTTCGATGGTCGGGACCGTTCCAGGCGCGATCGCAGTGAACTTGAACGCGGCCGAACATTCCTCCACTTCGGCGACGGCACAGTTGAGCAAGTACGCCGTGGCATGCGGGGTGCCGGGATTTCCATTGGCGTCAAACGTCATTGCGTTCACGTCCGCTCCAGCGTAGGGCACATTGTGCGCGCTCGCCCAGCGAGAGAGCTTGCGAAGCTCCGCAGTCGTGGTACCGGCCGACGCAAATGCCCCGGCGATTATGCCAAGATCAGAAGGACGCGTTGCATCCGTGATCGCTGTGTCGGGATTCGTAGGCCAGTCCTGGATTTGAGTCGGCTCTCCATCGTCCGGCAGCCCCGTCAGCTTCAGCGCGCAGATGCGGCTGACGGTCTTTGCGGTAATCGAGATAGGCCCCAGCGATTTCGTCTTCGTAGCTCCGCCGTCCGAGACGAGATAGACGCCGTAGGAACCGTCGCCCAACTGCGGACCAAGCGCAATGCCCTCGTACACGATGATGTTGTTCAGGTCAGTGCCCGTGAAAGATACGAGAGGACTGCCCTTCGCAACCACGGAAACCGTGGCGTTGGTCAGCGAGGAGACATTCGAAACCTCCGTTGCCGCCGCAAGTGCGCCTGTCGTTATGCGGTAAATGCGGCAACGCCCCCAGGTGGCGATGCTGACTTCGCGTTCAAGCGCGAGAAGCGAACCGTCGGGGAGCGAGCAGAGCCCTGACAGCCCGCACTCCGCGAATGTGGCATTGGCACACGGATCGCACGCATACGCCCATTCTCCGGCGGCCTGCCAGTTGTCCTGCGCCGTCACGCGCGTAAAGCGTGTCAGGCGAACAACGGTGGCAACATTCGTGTTGCCGCTCGAGGACTCGCCGTCGCACGTGAGCGCCTGTTCGTTCGCGGTCCACATCGTGAGTCCGTCGGGGGAGATCGTCAGCGACTCGAGCGAGAGGTTGGAACGGAGCTTGTCGCGCTGAATCGACGGAACCGGCGCCGTGCGGCCAGTCGCGGAACCATCAAGGGCGAACTCGGATATGGACGGCGGCGTCCATTCAGAGCTCGCCCACAATGTGCCAGAGAGCGGATCGAGCGCAAGCCCCTCGGCGTCGCGAAGACCAGCAGGCGTGAATGCCGTACCAAGAGTTTGCGACAGAATCGCGCCTGTGGAAGGATCGATTCCGAGCGCGAGGGGATGAATCCTCGCATAGTTGTCGTCGTCGTGGTCTTGAAGGACGTAGAAGACCCCGCCCTGCCCCGAATACGTGATCGCACCGCATCCATTCGAAGCAAAAGCATATTCTGCAATCTTTGCGAGAGACAGCGTGTTGGTGGTGTCCGGTCCTGGGACGATCGGCTCGACCGTCTCGCCGCCACCTGAACCGCCTCCGGAGCTCTCGCCAAGGTCGCGCACCTGGATGGCGGCGACGAATCGTCCGGCGCCAGATCCGCCCATCTTGAACGTGACGACGTGCGACGCGGCTTCCGCCGTAAACGAACCGTAGACTGTCGCGCCGGACGAGCCGCTCCCGTTCTGGATGCTGACGGCTGGGATATCTCCGATCGTAATGGATGGGTTGCCGAACGAGTTACGCGCCAGTATCTGCAGGAGATACACGTGACCCGTCGTCAATCCCGAAAGCGTCAAATGGATTTCGCCCATGCCCGTGTCCACGCCGAAGTTCCAGGCCGTGCCAAGAAGCGAACTACTACCGGCATTCTCGTCCGCATTATTGAATGTCGGATTGAACGAGATATTCGCGGACGAAAGATCAGCACCTGCCTGAAAAGTAACGCCGCCCAGGGTCCGGTCCGTCGAAGCACCGCGATAGGCATAGAGAAGCGTGCCCTCCGTGCGGAGCATCGTTTCATCAGATGAGGGCAATGTCGCAACGGTCCATGGAATCTGCGGCACTGGGCCTGGCTCGTCGCCACCACCTCCGCTGGTCGCCTGCACGACGGGATAGTCGGCGTCGGAGAACGTCTTGTTGCCACGACCGGGTTGCCGCTCACGATCTCGTAGCCCTCGGCTGCGGCAAAATTAACAGTTACCTGCGTATTCGAGACAATCGTGTAGCTGTCCGCAACCGCCGCGACTGCGACTCCGTTCGTCGTCACCGACTGAAGAACAATCCCCGTCTTCGCGGGGATTGTCAGAGAGCAAGTTGGCGTGGGCTCGGGATCGACTGGGCCTGGTTCGCCACCACTCTCGCCGATCTCGCGAACCTGTATCCCGTTGATCCAGGAGTTTCCCGTGTAGGTAATCGTGAACTCCTGAGTCGCTCCTTCGGCAGTGAACACCCCAGTAAGCGAACCGCCGTATTCCCAGCCTGTACCGCCGAACTTGATTGTCGTCACGCCGTCCGGAGCCTTCGCGGACTGCGTCGCGAAATCGCTCCGAGACGCGATGATCTGGACGAGATACTTCTTGCCGACCGTGAGATTTCTCAAAGTGACCGTTCGGACGCCTTCGTACCCGTACCAACCTGCACCCAGCAGATTTTTGTAGTCACCCGATTCGGTGTCAGCGGGTGGCGTCGTACTTGCGTTGTGCGTGATGTTCACGGTGCAATTGGCGTTGTCGATGCCGGCTGCCCCCCCGCTAATGAACGTGACGCCGTTGACAGTGTAGGCACCGTAAGCATAGGCGTAGACTAGCGTGCCGTCTGTCCTAATTGAAGCGCTCGTCGAGCCAAGCGCCGTTGCAGTCCAGCCCGCATCGAGCACAGGGCCTGGCTCGTCGCCGCCACCGCCGCTCTTCGCCTGCACGACAGGGTAGTCGGCGTTGGCGAATGTCTTCGCGCCCGCAATAGTGAACACAACCGGGTTGCCGCTCACGATTTCATAGCCATCGGCCGCGGCGAAATTGACGGTGACCTGCGTGTTCGAGACGATCGTGTAGCTCCCGCCGACGGCTGACACCGCGACGCCGTTCGTCGTCACCGACTGAAGCGCAAGCCCTGTCTTGGCGGGAATCGTGAGCGCGCACACGGGCGTGGGTTCAGGGTCTACAGGACCAGGCCCATCGCCGCCACCCGAACCGCCGTCAGAAATCTCGCGGACCTGAACGGCGTTGAACGGCATCTTGCCGCTCCCGCCCTGATAGGTGATCGTCACGTCCTTTGTCGCGCCAGAGGCCGTGAAGACGCCCGTAATGAGTGCACCATACTTGCCGCTCGCCTCGTTGTCGCCGTGGATGTGCATGGGGTCGCACCCGTTCGCGGAGACAGTCGTCGTGTTGTTCCAAGAGTTGTGGGCAAGGAACTGGACGAGGTACTTCTTGCCGCCTTCGAGATTCGAGAGCGTCAGCGTGACCGTGTGCGTGCCAGCCCCGTCCCAATTCCAGTACCAGCCGTTGCCGAGGGATAGACCGAAGTTGCCGCTTACGCCCTCGTTCATGAAGTCGCCTGTAAAGCCGTCGATGTTGGGGCTGAATGAAATCTTCGGCGGATTCTCCGAGGACTGGAGGTTTATCGACCGCTCGAACGGGATGCCATTGATGGTCCCGCCGTTGCACACGTAGCCGTATACGAAGGTGCCCTCAGTGCTGAAGGAGTTTCCGGACGCGTCCATCAGTGTCGAAGTCCAAACGTCGGGGACGGCGGACGTGTTGACGTAGAAGACGACGGACTTCGTCTTCGTCCGGCCCTTGTCCGTAGTCATCGTCACCTCGCAGGTGTGGTTGCCGTCCGCAAGACCTTCAAGCGTGAAGGAGCTATCCGCCGTCTGGTTGGAAAGCGCCGTCACGGCGTTTGCCGCACCATCGAGCTTGTAGGTGACGGAATACTTGGTCGCGGGAACCGAATTGGCGTCCGTGCCGAGGACGACGCCCGCGAGCGAAATCGTCGCGGATGCTCCGCTCGGCGCCGCAGTGAGCTCCGTGATGCGCGGATACTTCGGACGGTTGTTCGTCGCGCGGTTCTGCGCGAACATCCAGACGAAGCGGTGGTTCGGCTCGCTCGGCGTGACGTCGTCCGCCCTGGAATAGCATGTCGTCCAGGCGTCGTGGCTGTTGTTCTCGAGCTTCTCGAAGATCACGTCCGATCCGAGCGCCCTGAGTGCCGTGACGATGCCCTCGGTCTGTTCGACGGGAATGGTCGGATCGCCGCGGTTGTGCACGGCCAGGACCGGGACGTGCGCGATGTCGGCCGCACAGGCGGGATCGCCGCCGCCGCAGCACGGCATCGCCGCGGCGAAGAAGTCGGGACGGCGGCAGATCGCGTCCCAGGTCCCGTGCCCGCCCATGGAGAGTCCGGTGACGTAGATGCGGTTGGCGTCGACATCCGCCATCGCGGCGTAGGAGTCGAGGAGATCGAAAACAGCCACGAGAGCCGAGGACGGCTTGTCCACGAACGTGCAGGTTGTAGAATTCATGGAGAAATCCGCCCACTTGACGTCGTTCGGACACTGCGGGACAAGAAGCTTGTAGCCGCTTGGAGCGCCCGCACCGTCGAGATAGCTCTTGATGTTTGTCATCTCGTTAATCGTGAACGAATTGTCGACGCCGCACTGACCGTATCCGTGAAGGAACACGACGACTGGAACCTTGCCACCGTTCGGGTCGGCCTTCGCCGCGACGCGGTAGGGGAGGTGAAGCTTGTTGGACGCGATGAATGTCTTCTTGACGAATTCGCCCGTCAGCTCTTCGCCGCCGCCAGTCTCTCCGCCGCCACTTTCTCCGCCACCGGTCTCGCCACCACCACTTTCGCCGCCGCCAGTCTCTCCGCCGCCAGACTCTCCGCCACCGCCTTCTCCTCCGCCCTCTCCGAGTTCGCGGAGCTGGATGGCCTTGACCTCGAACTTGCTGCTCGAGCCGGAGAAGTTGACGGTCACGTTCTCCGTGGCGCCAGAGGCCTCGAACACGCGGGTGATGACGGCGCCGTACTTGTAGTCGTTGCTGTCGTTTGCGGTGACTGGGGCGATGTCGCCGGCGGAAACAGTTATGCCGCTGCTGTTGTGGTAGTGGCTCGCCACGATCTGGACGAGATACTTGCGTCCGGACGTAAGCCCCTTGAGCTTGAATGTGACGTCCGTCGACGTCCCGGACATGTTCCACCACCAGAAGGCGTTGATGATGTTGTTGTTGACGCCGAGGCCCCAGCCATCGCCGCCGGCCTTCGCAGGAGTTGTCTCGAGCGACGCATTCGAAGGATCGGAGCTCGACGCGAACGTCACCCCGCCGGCCGTGTCGCCGCCCTTCGCGATCGCGAAGACCTGCGTGCCGTCGCCGCGTATCGCGGAGCCGTCAGCTGTCATCGGCGCGACCTTCCAGCCGACCGCGTCCGCCTGGGAATCGACCAGGAACTTCACACGCTTCGGCGCGGAGACCATGCCATCGCCGGTCTTCACCATCACCGCGCAGGAGTGCCAGCCGTCGGCGAGATCCGCAAGCGAGAACGACGCCGTCGCGCCCGTCTGCGCCGTAAGCACCGTCGCCTCGGCGGCCGTGTCGAGCTTGGCGAGAACGGAGTAGGACGACGCGGCGACACCGTTCGTGTCCGTGCCTTTCGTCACGCCGGAAAGCGCGATCGTCGCCGACGTGCCGCTTACCTGCGCGGCAACGTCGCCAAGTGCGGGAAGCGTCACCGAAGAGGCGCCGGCCGCAGCCATGGCGGCGGAGATCGCAGGCGCCATGATCTCGCGGTAGCCCTTGGCCGAAAGGTGCAGGAACATGTCGGGATAGTCGCCGTCCTTCTCGAGGTACATCTCGCCCTTGAAGGTTCCGTCGGCGTTGAGGAACTGGCTGCGGACGTCGACGAGGATCACGCGCTGTCCGTCCGCGTATGTCTTGATGATTTCGTTCGCCGCCTCGTTGTTGGCATACTGCGCCATGCCGGTCGCGTTGTGCTGCGCGTTCGTGTAGCCGTAGGGGAGGATCGGCATCAGGAGGACCTTCGACTCGGGATGCTTCGCGAGAACGAGATCCAGAACAGCCTTCACGCCCGCGGCGATGTCCGCGGGATCGTCCTTCGCCGGCTCGCGCTGGATGGTGTTGTTCGTGCCGATCAGGAGGTTGAAGAACTTCGTCGTGTAGCCGTCGAGGCATCCGCCCTCGAGACGCCACAGGAGGTTCTCGGTGAAATCGCCCGTGCGCCCGAGGTTGAACACCTTCGAGCCCAGTCCGTTCATGGAATCAGGATCGCTCGAGGACCACTTCTGCGTGATGGAGTCGCCGAGAAGGACGATGTCGTAGCTCTTGCCGCCGATTGCGGACAAGTCGAACAGGTACTTCTCCCAGAAGAAGTTCTCCATCACCGCCTTGGACGACGGATAGGTTGCCGTCACCATATTTGCGGGACGCGCCGTTGCCACGAGGTCGGCAGGCATCGCGGCGCCGCTCGAAGCGGCGTTGACATAGGGCGCGACCGCCTGCGCCCAGACTGCATAGCCGTCCGCGTTAAGAGTGGCGTGATCGGCGTTGAAGAGCTCCGCCTTCAGCGTATGACGGTCGGACGCAAGGAAGAGGTCAGACATGTCGACCCACGTGCAGCCGTTCGCCTGGGCGTAGCGGCGGATTTCGTTGTTGACGAGGTCATTGCGCGGACGCACGGGGTCGGACTCGTCGAGCCCGCGCGGCAGAATCGCCTGGACGACGATCTTGGCGGAGCTGTAGTTGGCCGCGAGGTAGTCGATTATGTCGCGGACCGCGCGGATGGTCTTGCCTGGCCCCTCCTCGGCCTTTGTGTAGATCGCGGAATTGTTGCCGCCGACCATGAGGAAGATCGCCTTGGGGCTTCCGATCTCGCCGTTCTGAATGCGCCAGAGGACGTTCTCGGTGCAGTCGCCGTCGAAGCCGAGGTTGAACATCGCCTTGTCGCCGGTGAAGTGCGACGCAAGCGCGGCCGCGCCTGTCGTCTCCCAGTCCTGCGTAAGTTCGTCACCGATGAAGACGATGTCCTTCTTTACGGAACTGTCCGCGAGCGCCGCGACCTTCTCGGCATGGCGTGCCGCCCACCAGTCGTCGACGCGAGAGACAGGCGTGTTCGCGCGGAAAGCCGCAAAGACATTCGACGCGACAAATGCGAGGCAAGAAGCAACGAGGAATTTAAGTGTTTTTGTCATGGCAGAAATCTCAGTTTGATTTTCTGCCTGTATTGTACCTATTCTATCGTCCAAGCTCAATTACCCAGCTGGGTAATAACGACAGGGGCTCGTCACTCGCCGAAACGGATCCGGTAGGCAAAGGACTTTGCGTCGCATTCGACCTTGAGCGTGTTTCCGGACTGGCTCCACACGGGAGCCTTGGCGCCGTCTTGCGGATCCACTGCATCCACGCCGGCCACTTTTCGCCCCGCCGCGCCAAAGGAGGCAAGGTCGATCTCGGCCGAAAAAGCGCCGGAAGCCGGTAGTGGAACAATCGTCCAGTCCGCGAAGCGCAGCGCTCCGTCGGTCGTAACTCCGCCAAATGACACGGTACGCCCTACGGGCGGTTTGCGCGCGTCAACGAACA
>CACZHC010000028.1 GCA_902780865.1 uncultured bacterium | reverse complement strand
CTGGGAGTCGTCGGCATAGCGCTTTGCAAGGCACTTGCCGGTGTACGGATCATAGCTCCAAGTTGTCACATCCCATATTATACCATCTCTTGTAGTCGATAGTGACGTGCGCCGTCCGGCGGTGTCGTATGCGAACCTGACCGGCTGCGTCGCGCCGGAGCGCTCGATGACATTCCCCACGGCGTCGTAGCGCGTCGTGACGGCGCCCCCGAGCGCATCTATCTCGAGAACGCGGTGGCCAAAGGCGTCGTATCCATAGTGTTCAGTCGCAAAGGAATCGGAGTTCGTGTATGTATTCTCCGCCACGAGGTCGCCGGACGCGCCGTATTCACGCGAGCCGACGATCTGGCCGCCGCCCCTTGAGACGAGGACGTTGCGCCCAAGCGCGTCGTAGGAGAAGAGCCGCGTTCCGCTGGCCCCCGAAGTTTCCGTCGAAAGGCCGCCGAGCGTCGTTCGCGAACTGACGCCGTAGACGGAATTGCTTATAACCGTCACGCGCACTCCCGGCTCCGCGCCCGCGAACTCGCGCACATCTTCGACCACCCCCGACGAAGACAGGGAGACTACATGGGAAATCAAGCCGTCTTCGCCAAGCCCCGTAAGGCGGGTGCGCGTCTCGGAGACGGAATTGGTGACGCTGCCGAAGACGACGTTCCTTTCGACACGCCACCAGACGCCAGTGCCGTCGACGCAATATTCAGAATTCCTCGTTGTCGTCACGCCATCGCAGACGCCGCCGACGCGCTCGCCAAATGCGTTGTAGCTTGCGGTTGTCGTGCGGGAGACGCCGTCTGCCGCGAACACAGTCGCGCCGACGCGTCCGCTGGAGCCGATGTATGTCGTCGCCGTGTTGCCAAGCGGCGTCTCTACGAGAACCGTTCGTCCGAGGAAGTCGGAGTGGACGATCCTGTTGGTCACTACGCCACAGTCGGAAGACTCGGAGATTTCGCACCTGACCGCGCATCCGTCCGCACCGTAATCTTCTTTTGCAAGTTCGCGCGTCCACTTCCCATCCCAACGACGCTCCACAACCGGCGAGCCGCCGCGCACGCGCGTCGTGACTGTTTCCAGGACGGGCGACTGCGCGTCGCAGTCATACACGCGCTCAAGAGTCGTCGTCCTGTCTTCATAGTCGGACATCTCGACGACAGTCCTCTTGCCGCGCTCGTCAACCGACACCATGTAGTCGGAACTGCCGTAGGGATAGGCCGATGTCGTCTGGCTGACGACGCGCCCTGCCGACGCCGCGCTGTTCGTCGCTTCGCTAGCCGTCTCCGCAACGTAGAAGACAGTGTTTGTCTCGCGGCCAAGACCGTCCATGAAGTGCTGCGTTACGCGGTGCAGTCCGTTGGTGGAGATGTTGCGCAGCCAGACATCCTCCTCGGCGTAGTAGAGCCGATCCTGTCCAGTGACAGCAGACCGGAGCGACCTTCGGCCATTGCGGTCCTCGCTCCAAAGGAGCCGACAGCACGAATACGCGTTGGTGAGCGACGTGCCGTCGAGGAAGGTCTTTGAGCGCAAGCGGTTCTTCTCGTCGTATGTCGATACCGTCTCGCCGACAAGCACATCTCCGTCCTCAAGGCACTCCGCTTCGCTCAGGACATTGCCAAACGCCGTGTCACGCACTGTTCGCCTATACAGGGGAAGCGCCACGCCGCCAAAGGAAGTGTGCGCCTCGTCCACAACCGTCCCGGCCGCGACGGTGAAATCGTGGCTGCAAAGCATGCCGTTCTCGTCCTGGCTCTCTGCGACGCTTCCGCGAAGGACAAGCGGAACTCCCTGTGCCGTCTCGCTGAAGGTCGTGACCCAGGAATAGGCGTTGGACGCATCGTTCGCCATGTCTCGTGCTTGACCGCAGGAAGTCCGCCGTGCATCACATGCGTGTAGCGGTGCCAGGTGCGCCCTATGCAGACCGCCGCGCCGCCGCGAACTACATAACGCGTCTCGCAGCGCGGCTTGCCGGCATCCTCGGCTTCCCCGTCGTCGCCGTCAAACGGCTCGTAGCTGCGAACCGTCGCCAATGCGTCGCCCAGCCCGCCCGCTTCGGAACGGCCGTTGCCCGAGACCGTCGGGAATGCCTGCGGCCGAGGCGAACCGTTGCGCTGTTCGACGAGCAATGTCTCGAACCCGTTTTCGTCATAGTCGTGGTAAGACCACGAAAGACTGTTGCCGTAAAGGAGCCGAACCTTGCCATGCCGCGGCGAATGTGCCGCGTCATCCCAATATTCGGCACGCCGCCAGATGGAGCGCCTTGCAGACGTCTCGCACCAATACGTCTGGCGCAGCACCGCGTTGACGCCGATCCCGATTCTCGACGACTCCACGACCGTGGAACTTACGAGACCGCCAGCGGCACTTGAGACCGTCCTCGTCTCGACAAGGCGGCCGTCCTGCATGTCGTTCAAGCCGTCAGACCGCGAAAGCGACTCGACAATGCCCGATATGTGATCTGTCGAAGACCATACGCCCTCGCTAAAGCCGTACGTCTCGTCTCTCATCACGTTTCCTATGCGGCTTATCTGGCGAATGCGAATCTGCGCGGCGTTGCCGGTTTCGTTTACGAGCTCCCATGTATACTCAAGGGCGCCTGTGGCGTGCGTCCGCGCGACTACGCGAGCGCCGTTAGGCATCGGCTCCACCGTCACATCGCGCCCGCGATCGTCAAGTGAGGAGTATGTCACGGAATTGCCGTTCGTAACGACCGACACCTGCGCGTCGCTTCTCGCCAGAAAGCTGAAGCAACTGGGCGACACCAATACCGGCGCGTCGGATCTGAAATAGACGAAGCCGCTGTGCTGCCCGAGGCGCGGCGAGCCAAGCGAGACGCGGAACTTGACCGAGCCGAGCTCCGCCCCGTCTGCGGAGTCGCACTGTCCGTCGGCGCAGTCGTCCTCGCAACTCTCGCATTCGCCAAGCTCGGTAAGGAGTTCGGCATCCGACACAACAAGGCCGTCATCAAGCCCAAGCATCCGGCGAAGCGCAGTGCCAGTCCACACAACCTGCCCGAACACCCTCACATAGCCTGTCGCCGAATCGTCCGTCTCCGTGCAGGACGTGCTGACGCATTCCAGATCGTCCGCGCCGGAAGTCACGACAGGATCGCTTTCAAACGACACGCCCCCGTCGGCCGACATGAACCAGTTTCTCCACAGGCACCTGCTGTCTACCGGATATCTGTTGGTTACGGCATAAACCTCGGCGTGCGAGTCGTAGGCAAGCCCTACCACAGAACTTTCGCGGCGCGTGCCAAAGAACACCGAAGGATCGAGCGCGATGAGCTTTCTTCCACGGCTACCGCCCCTCATGAGCCCTGGCGCCGGAGCCCCGGAGCTTGGCCAGGTCTGCGGCAGATAGCACTCGCCTGTTTTCAGGATTTCAAGCGTGCCGCCAGAGCTGTTACCCGCAAAGCGCAGCTTGCCGCCAGAGGCGGTCTCTATGTCCTCAAGTCCCGGAAGATTCGTTTCGGCTTCGTAAAGGGGCGCAGACGACGGACGCGCAGACCTGTCGAATGTCACGCGTATGGGATTTACCGCGTCTCGAATTGCGACGAGGGCCAATTCCGCGCCGTTCGTCGGATCATATACCGAAGTGCAACCCGAGAAGTCGACTACCGGGGCGTATGAGAGGAGATAAATCGGAGTCGCCGACCTGATGCTCGTCTCGGTTGCGCGAAGCCGTATCGTGACGGAACTGGCGCCGTTGGTCAGCGGAAGGTAAAGCGTGTCGCCAACCTGCGATAGACACGCCGTGCCGGAGGAGCCGCAGCCATCATCCCATTCAAGTGTCAAGCCGCGAAGAAGCCAGTCGCCAGCGGCGTCAGGAAGCGACGATTGACGTCGAGCGTCCGCTCGTATACGAGATTCGTTTCGCTGAAATCCCACTCTGCCGCGAAACCGTCCCACAGCTTTATTGCGGAAAGAGATTTCGCAGCCGTTTCGACCTCAGCCTGATACGCCTCGTTCGTCGCAGATCCAGCCACGCGGTCTAGTATCTCGCCATTCGGAACGCTGCACACATTCGGATCGGTTCCCTGCAGCACTTCGTCGCCGTCAGATATTCCGTCGCCGTCGGAATCGGCGAGACCGGGATCCGTGTGGTAGACGTTGACTTCATCCCACGAGGAAAGTCCGTCGCCATCGCGGTCAAGGCAGGTCAAGTCGCCAGGACGCAGACGGTAGAACGAAACGGAAGTAACGTTGGTGGAAAGCCCGGCAGAGACAGTGCGCCCGCAGCGAGAGACAGACGCCGTGCAGTTGCCGGCGCAATCGCCGATACGCGAGAAGTCGTACCGAAACGACACGTCGCCGCCCCGCGACAGTTCTGCCGCGACGGAAACCGGCGTATTGGTCGAGCGGCCGAAGAGAGCGTTTATCCACGCACAGGCAAACGACTCCCAGGCCGTAGACATTCTCCACGAGAGGCAGTCAGAAAACCCCTCTGGCAACATGAAGCAATTGTCCGCCGGAACAATCGACATCTGCGTTCCAATCGACGAGAACAGCACATCTCCGACGGCGATGTCGCCAGAAGACGTCATGTAGGCGCGATCGCCTTCCTCCGCAAATGGGATGTCGGACCGCGCGATGCCGATCCAGTCGTCTGCCGCGCCGCGCTTCTGCCATTCGGCGACTTCATGCGCACCGACAGGTGTTTCCACTGCCCACGACTCGTTTGTGCCGACACGCCAGAGGACATAGCCGACGGATATCTCGTCCTCGGTAAAGCCGCTGACGAAGGACTGGTCCTGAAAGGGATGCACGACGCCAAGCAGATTGTTTGTGGGATTCTTAACGGAACCGAACAAGATCATCTGCGCGGCGAAAAGCACGACGGCAATGCGACTCGGCCACGGCAGCCGGCGGAAGCCGGCGAAGAGCCGTGCAAGCGGATGGACATCAAGCTGATTGAGCCACAGCGCAATGCACACTGGAATGGAAACGGCGATTCCGGCAAGACACACGTACATCAGGAAGTTAGAAAACATGCCACACCTCCTTCAGCGAATGCGTATCTTCATTGCATCGATAGTCACCGCCGCGCGGAAAGAGTCGCACGAGCCCTCCGCGCCACGCACCACAAGGCGCACCATGTTCCAGCTGGGGTCGAACATCCACGCGGGAAGAGCCCCTTCCATTTCCCATTCAAGCTGGACGTCGTTTTCCGTGGCGGCAAGTCTTTTCGCACGGAATCCAGATACGTGCATGGCGAAGTCAAGCCGCTTCTCCTCGTTTGTCGTCGCTGCATCGCAGAGAAACGGCTCTTCGCCGAGACTGCGGATGAACCACTCGCCGCAATCCCACCCGACGGAAAGCCCTCGCTCGGAAACGTCAAGGACGCCGTTGGTGTTTGCGTCAAGGCCGAAAGCGACCTCGACGTTGTTGCTTTCGCAGCTCAGGAACTCAAGCGAGAACCTAAGGTCCTCCGCAGGATTTCTTGCGAGGCGGAGAGGGAAATTTGTCGAGACCTCCGTGTCTGCATAGACCCAATGCGGCATTGCACCAATGTCAATGGCCGCAAAGCAAATTTCCGCAGCCACAGCGCAAGCTGCGGAAACACCCCATTTTAAACTATTTTTCTTCATCGCGTTTTCCATTTTTGGTGGAGCAACGCGATGATTCTAAAAAAGATTTCCTACAAATTTCCTACAAAATTCCTACAATTTTGTAGGAAATGGCCCCTAAGTGATAGAAAATTGCGATATTCAGCGAAAAAGCAGCATTAAAAAATGTCTACTCCACGAACTACACGGTTACGACACGAAGAATGGTTGGAGCGTGGTTGTTTGATGGTTGGGGAAATGGTTATGCAATGTTTGAATTGTCCGAAAGTCGGGCGGATGTCCGTCCGTGGGCGGCGCAAGGGCGCGTTGCCCTGCGCGACGCGGGCTATAAAAGCCTACGCGCGCGCCGACCGTCCTAAATGCGGCGCGAGGTGACTTCGATCACGTTGACCTGGTTGCGGAGCTGCAAGATGATCTGCTCGACGACACGCGCAGTGCCGAGGACGTCGATTTTCATGCGGGAGACAGTGCCGTCCTCCGTAGGCCCGACGTTGAGGGTCTGGATGTTGTAGCCACGTCCCGAAATGAGCCCGACGATCCTTGCGAGGACGCCCGGCTTGTTTTCGACATAGCAGTTGAGACGGTGGATTTCCTCTTTCATGCCTCGGCCTCCTTCTCCACCACTACCTCGACAAGCATAGGCGACTTGGACTTGACCGCCCTCGCTATCGCCGCGTCGAGCTTGCTCCCGTCCGCCACGCGAATGCCGCGCAGCCCGTAAGCAGCCGCGAGCTTCACGAAGTCGGGAGAGCGAAGATCGGTCGCAAAGTAGTTGCCGCCGCAGAGATGGCGCTGCATCTGGCGGACAAGTCCGAGAGAGCCGTTCGAAAAGACGATGAAGGCGACTGGCAGCTTGAGCTCCGAGGCGACCATAAGCTCCTCGGCAGTCATCTGCGCGCCGCCGTCGCCCAGGAAGGCGACAACCTTGCCGTCAATGCCCGCAAGCGCGGCGCCTATTGCGGCGGGAATTCCGAAACCCATCGCGCCCATGCCGCCAGAGGTTATGAAGTGGCGCGGCTGCGTGTGGCGAAAGCGCTTCGCCGCCCATAGCTGGTGCTGGCCTACGTCGGTGACGACAACTGCTTTCCCTTTCGTCGCGGCATAGACGGACTCGACGACGGTCTGCGGCATGATGACGCCCTTGTGCAAAGGCTTAAGCCCCTCGGTGCGCGGCTTGCGGCGAGCGTCGATGGACGCAAGCCAGTCGTCGTGCGACGACGGGGTTATGCGCGAGTCGACCGTCATGAGGAGTTCCTTCACGTCGGCGAGAATTCCGAGGTCGACGGTGACGTTCTTGTTTATCGACGCAGGGTCGCAGTCAACATGGACGATCTTCGCGCGGCGGGCGAACTTCGAAGTGCTCCTGCCCGTCACGCGGTCGTTGAAGCGGACGCCGAGCGCAAGAAGGAGATCCGCCTCTGCAATCGCGGCATTCGCGGCAAATTCGCCGTGGAGCCCGGCAAGCCCGAGCGCAAGAGGGTCGGTCTCGTCGAAAGAGCCAATGCCCATCAATGTCGTGGCGACGGGAATCCCAGCTTTGTGCGCGAGCGCGGTGACGTCGTTTGACGCTCCGGACGCAATGACGCCGCCGCCAGCGAGGATCACGGGACGCTTCGCGCCGTTTATGAGCTTCGCAAGTCGGCTCACCTGCGACGCCGTAGCGGAAACCTCTGGATGGTAGGCCCGCAGGAAAACGCGCTCGGGATAGGCCGCCGAAGTGAGCGCCTGCTGGCAGTCGCGCGGCACGTCTATTACGACAGGGCCGGGCTTTCCGTGCGTCGCGATGTAGAACGCCTGGGCGACAGTCTCGGGAATCTCGTCGGCGGAATGGACGAGAAAGTTGTGCTTGGAAACAGCACGCGTAAGACCTGTCGTATCGGCTTCCTGGAACGCGTCGGTGCCTATCTGGTCAAGCGGAACCTGCCCGCAGACAAGCACCATCGGAACGCCGTCCATGTTCGCGGTACCAAGCCCGGTAATAGTGTTCGTGAGCCCGGGACCGCTCGTCACCACGACGACTGCGGGCCGACCGCTTGCGCGGGCGTAGCCGTCGGCCATGTGGACGCAGCCCTGTTCGTGGCGGCCAAGGACGAACTTGAACGGCGCACGCGAAAGCTCGTCGAAGATGTCGACGACATTTCCGCCTGGATACCCGAAGACAAGCTCCGCCCCGACCCTTTCAAGGGCCTCTACAAGCGCACGCGCGCCGGTTCTCTGCTTCGTCTTCAAATCAGCCGCAGTGGAAGAATTCCTCGACGAGGGCCTTCATCGCCTTGGCGCTCTTCGTGACGCTCGCGCGGAGTGTGCGGTCGTCGAACGCCTTGAGCTCGCGAACGATGCCGTCGATCATCGTCGGAGAGAAAACGCCCTTCTCCTCGTAGACGGCGCGCTGCTTCAGAAGCGTCTCGGCCGAAGCCCAGCAGCTGTCGGGAAGCGTCGCGAGCGAGGCGAGGAGCTTCGCGTTTTCCTTCTTGTGGATGTTGACGTTGACGTAGGTCGCGTCGGCGACCTTGACGCCGTCCTTCAGCGAAAAGCCGTAGCGGCACGCTACCGCGAGCGCGGCCATGAGGAGGTAGACGTTCGCAGAGGCGTCGGGCGAGCGCATCTCGACAGTCTGCTTCTGGCGGGTGTCGTACTTCGAGGCGGTCTCATTCGGGTTCGCCTGACGGCACATGTCGGTCTTGCCGGCCCAGCCGAGCGGGACGCGCACGAGAACGGAGCGGTTGCGATCGCCCCAGCACACGTTCGTGGGTGCCTCCTGGTGGGGGACGAGCCTGAGGTAGCTCGTCGGGTTGGAGTTGCCGAACGCGGTGATCGACGGGGCGAGCTTCATCATGCCGGCGATGGCGCGCTTCGCCGTGTCGGAGATGCGGCCGTTCTTGAGCATCTGGTTCACGCCGTTCTTCATGAGGCGCATGTGGATGTGCAGTCCCGAGCCCGCCTTGCCGACGGTGATCTTCGGGGCGAACGTCACGTCGTAGCCGTACTTCGCGCCCATGTTGCGGATCATCCACTTGGCGATCACAAGCTGGTTGGCGGCCTCGGACGCCGCGCAGGGAAGGAACTCGACTTCGTTCTGCTCGTAGACAAGGCCGTCTTCGGTGAAGTTGCCGACTTCGCTGTGGCCGTACTTGATGAGGCCGCCGGCCTGCGCGATCGCGAGCATGCACTTCTGTCGGAACTCGCCGAACTTCGCGAACGGCGCGGACTCGTGGTAGCCGCGCTGGTCCTTCGCCGGGAACGACTTGGGGTCCGCGGCGATCACGTAGTACTCGAGCTCGCCCATCGCCTGGAACTCGAGGCCGGTGTCCTTCGTGAACGCGTCGCACGCCTTCTTAAGCGTGTATTCGGGGCTCGACTCGAGCGGATCGCCGTCCTTGTTGAAGAACGAGCAGAGGAGGCAGAGCGTCGGAAGCTCGGCGAACGGGTCGACGAACGCCGTCGCATAGCGCGGGATGACGTAGAGGTCGGACGAGCTCGCCTCGATGTAGGAGAAGAGCGAGGAGCCGTCGACGCGTTCGCCGCAAGTGAGTATCTCGTCGAGATACTCGTCGGAATGGATGATGAAATTGAGGGTCTTGAGGCGTCCGTCGCCGCCCGCGTACATGAAGTTTACGTGGCGGATTCCCTGCGCCTTCACGAAACGCTTGATGTCCGCCTTCGTGAAAGCCGCACGCGGCTTCTTGAGGAACGAGACGATGTCCGTCAGGTTCAGTTCGACGATGTTCATCTTTCTGGTGCTCCTTGAATGGTTTTCGTATTTCCGCAAATTATACCAAAAATAGCGTCACACATATATATAGATCAATGCACGAAAAGGATCTCGCGGTATTTCGGGAGCGGCCAGCGAGAATCGTCGACGAGGCTCTCGAGCCTGTCGACCGTGCGGCGAAGATCGTTCATCGCGACGATCTGCGCCTCGTGGCGCTTGCGGGCGAGGGCCTTCTCAAGCCGATCGCACTTGACATGCAAGTCGTCGAGACCCGCGCCAAGCTTGGATGAAAGCGCCGTCAGGCCGCGTATGCCGAACTTGAGCCCGTCCGATTTCGCCTGCCCGAGCGCCGTCGCAAGGCGCGAAAATTCGTCTGCGACGACGGGGCGGATCATCGAGCGCGCGATCTCGAGCGAAATCGACGCCTCTATGCGGATGCGGCGATGGTAGTCCTCCATGCCGATTTCCCAGCGCGAAAGCATCTCGGTCCTCGAAAGGACGCCGTACTTCTCGAAGAGCGCAACGTTGCGCGGATCCTTGAGCGGCGCAAGCGCCGCCATCGTGTCGCGCAAGTTCGGAAGCCCCCTCTTCGCGGCCTCCTTCGGCCACGCCGCCGAATAGCCGTCGCCCGAGAAGATGACGCGCTTGTGCGCCTTCACCTCGTACTGGAGAAGCTTCTGGAGGTTCTCGTTGAAGTCGCCCTTCATCCCTTCGAGCCTGTCGCATATTGCGTCGATGGACTCGGCGACGATCGTATTGAGCACCATCTGGCTCTGCGCGCAGTTCTGCGACGAACCGGGCGCGCGGAACTCGAACTTGTTGCCCGTGAACGCGAACGGCGAAGTGCGGTTGCGGTCGGTCGTGTCCTTCGGAAGCGCAGGCAACGTGTCGACTCCGACGCGAAGCGCCGTCTTCGCCGCGCCCTTCGTCCCCTTCACGCCAGTCTCGATCGCGTTCAGGACGGCGTTCAGCTCGTCGCCGAGGAAGACGGAGATGATCGCGGGCGGCGCCTCGTTCGCGCCAAGCCGGTGGTCGTTTCCGGCGCCGGCAGTCGTCATGCGGAGAATGTCCGCGTGCATCTCGATCGCTCGTATGATCGCAAGGAGGACTGTCAGGAATATCGCGTTCTCGCGCGGATTGTCGCCGGGCGTGAGGAGATTCCTGCCGCCGTAGGCAATCGACCAGTTGCAGTGCTTGCCCGAGCCGTTCACGCCCTCGAACGGCTTCTCGTGCAGCAGGCAGACGAGGCCGTTGCGCTCCGCCGTCTGGCGCAGCACCTCCATGATCATCATGTTGTGGTCGACGGCGAGGTTGAGGTTCTCGAACATCGGCGCAAGCTCGAACTGCGCAGGCGCGACCTCGTTGTGGCGCGTCTTCGCGGGGATGCCGAGCTGCCAGAGCCGCTGCTCGACCTCGGTCATGAACTTGAGGATGCGCGGCTTTATCGCGCCGAAGTAGTGGTCCTCGAGCTGCTGGTGCTTCGCGGGCGCCGCGCCGAACACAGTGCGGCCGGTCTGCAGGAGGTCCGGGCGCTTCATGTAGAAGCGGCGGTCGATCAGGAAGTACTCCTGCTCCGCGCCAAGCGTGATCTCGACATGCGCCTTCGGCTGGCCGAACTTGCGCATCAGGCGCTCGGTCGCCTTGGACACCGCCTGTATGGACCTAAGAAGCGGAGTCTTCATGTCGAGCGTGTCGCCCGTGAAGGAGCAAAACGCCGTCGGTATGCACAACGTCGCGCCGTTCTCGTGGCGCTTGACGAAAGCGGGCGAGGTCGGGTCCCACGCCGTGTAGCCGCGCGCCTCGAAAGTGGAGCGGAGCCCGCCCGAGGGGAACGAGCTCGCGTCTGTCTCGCCGCCGATCAGGTTCTTGCCGGAGAAACGCAGCACCGCCTGCGCGGGAGCAGTCGGCTCGAGAAAGGCGTCGTGCTTCTCGGCCGTGCCACCGGTCAGCGGCTGGAACCAGTGGGTGAAATGGGTAGCGCCCTTCCCTATGGCCCAGTTCTTCATGCCAGCGGCGACTGCGTCCGCGATGGACGGATCGAGGGGCTTCCCGTCCCGCATCGTCGCAAGTAGCTTGGCCGCGACGGTCTTTGGCAGGAAGGCACGTATCGCCTTCTCGGAAAAGACATCCTCGCCGTAGTCCTTCATCACTGTGTCCTTCATCCGTTTCACTCCTCGACAATGTCCGCAGAAAGGTCGTACACCGCCGACTCCGGCAGCACAAAAACGGCATCCGACGCGCCCACGGTCGCAAACCACCCGCCGTCGGTCGCATCGCCGACCAGGACGTTCTTCCGTATCGCGTCCTCGCGCTCAAGGTCTATCGCCACGGTAAGCCGCGGCTTGTCAAGCCCGTAGCCGCCGAGATCTTCCGCCGACACCTTGAGCTTAACGACCCTTCCGGCCTCAAGGGGGTTCAACACGCCGAGAACGCGCGCAATGCCGTTTTCGGACACCTTACCAGGGACGGACGACGCCTCCACGTTCCATGCGCGGCGGTCGCGGTCGTAGACGACGGACTTGGTTCCGTTCGTGCCGGCGCCTGTGACGGAAAGCCGTCTGATGGAAGCGGGATCTATCTTGAGTATCTCGAGACTGCGGAAGTCCTCGAGACGGAACTGCGGGCCAAGCGACGCACGTGACACCCGCACCTTGCGTTCGTCGGCCGAGACGGAGACCTCCACGCCGCCTTCGTCCATGTCGCCGCCACGAAGCGCGAGCACCGCCGACAGGAGAGACTCTACCGCCGAGAGAGACGCCGCAGCGGAAACGGGAGAGTCCATGCGCCATGAGCCGTCCTCGTTCTTCGCGAGCATGCACGCGACTCCGCCGTCTACGATTGACATCCCCGAAATCTGCGAGGACTCGTAGGGGAAGAGGCGCGTGTCGGCAAACGCAGAGTTGTCGAGCGAGGCCATGTCCTTTAGCGCCCCGTCGACAGTGACTATCGCGGAGCCATTGTGGACGAGCGCATAGACGCGCCCTTCGCCCGCGTCCGAGCCGAACGATATGCGCCTGTCCGTGCCGTCCATTCCCTTCATCGTAAGCGTAACCGCGCTATCCGCGCCAAGGCCGTATCCCGCAAGAAGCGCGCCCGACGCTTCGTCGACCTCGTTCGACCCGCCGACGGGCCACACAAAATCCACGGCGCTCGCCGACATCACGTCGGAAAGGAGCTTTTTGATCTTAGTCGCCGACGCAGGGCCCTCGGCCGGCTGCACCATCGTCCACGCGTCTCCGTCGCGCCTGAACCGCATGAACTCGCCTGCGCCGCGCTTCACGTCGAACGAAACGACCGACTCCTCCCCGGAGGTAAAAAGCGTGCGGCTGCGGAAGCGAGACGCCGGAACGTCCACGGCGGCAAGCGTGTTCGACGGCACCACAAACACCGCGTGGACGCCTTCTATCGCCGCATACACTCCCGACGCCGACGGCGTCGCGGAGCCGAAGGAAATCGAAGTCTCCGTGTCGCCCGCCCTCACGCGCACGCAAAGGCGCGGATTTTCGAGGCCGAAGTCGGCGCGCGTCCTGCCGAGTTTCAGGAGCTCCTGGTCGCTGAGGGAATCGTCCAGCGGCGCATACGCGAGCACGTCGAGGAGCTTCTTGACGACGGGCTCGTCCACGCTGCCGGCAAACGGCTCGACAAGGCGCCAGCTGCCTGTATGCGTAAGGACAGAGTCGACCACTCCGTTGCGCGATATCTCGACGAGCGACACGGAGTCGTCAGGGACCGAAAGCAGGCTCGAACGGGGGACAATCGCCGTTTCCTGCGAATCGTTGAACGACAAAAGGACATTCGCCCCGGCAAGCGCAGCTATGCCGACGATCAGCCAGACGATTATGCGCATGTTCTTCATCCCCGGCATCTCCTTCTGGCGGCCACGGCCAGGAGAATCAGGAAGATCGCGAACGGCACCATGCCGGCGAGAACCACGACGAAACGGACGCGTGCCGCGCGGTCAAGCCCCGTGGAAAGCGCATTGGCCCCCGCACCGCTCGCCACGGACGCATCCGTCCCCGAGAGATACGCGACGCAGTTGAGGAAGAAATCGCGGTTCGCGTTCGCACGCGCGGCAAGCTGCCCGTTCATGACGAAGCCGGCGTCGCCTATCGCCACTATGCGCATTGGGCGTATCGAAAGATCAGCCCCCGCTCCCACGCCTCGCTCGACCGTCGCCGCGACAACCGCCGTTCCCGCCTTTGCAAGCGGAGTGAACTCTATTCGGTCTGCGCCGGCTCCGGCCTCGGCCGCCGCAGACGGCATGAAGCTGATTGGACGCTCGAGGACGATGCGAGAACCCTGGAGCGGCTTCGAGATCGCATGCTCGGAGAACTCGCCGACTATGACGTCGGTAGAAGACAGCGTCTTTGCGCCGGTGATCGACACCTGCGACGGCCTGAGCCCCCAGCCAGGGAGCAGCGACGCGACGCCGCCCGAATCAGCCGCCGCGAGAAGGACAAGCAGGCGCCCGCCGGCGCGGAGATATGCGTCGATGCGTCCCGCCTCGGCGCGGGAGAAGTCCTCCTTCGCCCCGGCGACTACTATAAGCGCGCAGTCGGACGGTATCTGGGCGTCGCCGGCGAGGTCTATCGGCATGTTCCGATAGCCTTCACGAGCAAGGTCGCGGGCGATATCGCTCATTCCGAAGGTGCCGTATTCGTTGCTCGACATCTCGCCGTGCCCGATGGTCCAGTAGACGTTGCGGCGCTGGGGAGGCATCGTGAGACTTTGTATGGACGACGCGCATATCCGCTCGTCGTATCCGTCCGCGAGAGGCTGCACGACGTTACGGCGGCCCTTCTCGAAGACAAGACTCTCCTCTGCGGCGCCGAGGCGCACGAGCCTTTCGGCATAGCCGAGATCCCACAACGGGTCGACGAAGCAAAGGTCTATCTTGATACCGCCGAGCGACGCAGATTCGCGCTGGAGCCTGCGCAGGAAATGCCCTATCGGACGAAAACGCGCATCCTTTCGCGAGAGGAAGCACGTCACCGACATTTCACCGTGCGCCTCCGCGAGAATGCCGCGCGTCCTCGCGGAAAACTCGGTTTCGAGGTTTCCGACTGGCAGGTCGAGCTTCGAGTCGAGACGGTTCACGAGTTCGACGACAAGTCCAGAGAAGACACCGGCGAGGACTATCGCAAAGGCGGTGGAAAAACGCAACGAACGGCCTCCGCGACCCCCAAAGCGGCATATCGCTACATTCTTGGTGGCGACAAAGAGGAAAAACGACGACAGTATCAGGTACGAGAGAATGGTGCCGGACGAGAAGAGCCCCGAAGACATGTCGACAACGTGCGCATCAAGAAGCATCTCGCCGAACGCAGGCCTGCCCAGCGGCGCCCAGGCGAGGAGCGCGGCCCATCCGCCGCGGGGAATGCCTATCAGCAGGAGAAGCGACGCACACGCCGCCGCCGCGGCATGGCGGAATATCGAGCTCATGGCGACAGACACCGCGCACCAGAGGACCCCCTGCAGCATGAGCGCAAGGAAAGCGGGACAGAAGCCAAGCACGCCTATCCCTGCAAGCGTGGACGGCGCGTAGACGCGCAGCGCAATGACGGTGGACGCAAACGACAGGAATGTCGCGAACACGAGCATGGTGAACACGCCGAGGAACTTTCCGAGCGTGAATTCGCGCTCCCTTACCGGCGTCGTCAGAAGAAGCTCTATGCGTCCGGACTGCAGCTCGTCGCTCCACACGTCCATCGCGAGAATCGCCGCAAGCGCAGGCAGGAAAGGCGCGACGCCCATCGCCCAGACCGACGCGACGGAAAGACTGACGCCCTCTGCCGCGTCGAGCTTGAACGCGAAAAGAGCCGCAGAAGCCGCGAGAAAGGCACCGACCGCAAACGCAGTGGAGTAAAGGCTGCGCGCACGGCCGATGGTGCGGTGCCAAGTCACACGCACAGGACTCATGCAGCACCTCCCCTCAGGGCAGAGGAAAGCCGGCCGAGGACAACCGCCCTGTCAACGCCCGCCGTAGACACCGAAGCGGAGATCACGCCGTCCCTGAGCACGAAGAACCTCGTCGCCCACTTTGCGAGGTCGTCAAGCTCGTGCCCGGTCGCGATGACAGACGAAAACGCCGCGGCTGCAGACAGCACCGGCCCTGCGGCGTCACGCATTTCGCCGTCGAGCCCTGCGAGGAAGTCGTCCAAGAGCAGGACGCGCGGCCTCAGGAGAAGAGCGTCGGCGAGCGCCACGCGCTTCTTTAGCCCTGCCGAGAGACTGCCTATCGGCGAACGCAGGTATTCGGACACCTTGCACATCTCGCAGGCCTCGTCCACGCGGCGGCGAATGCGCTTCAACGGCTCGCCCTTCAAGGCAGCGCGGTAGTTGAGGTACTCCTTTACCGTCATGTCCTCGTAAAGCGAGACGCGCTCGGGCAGATAGCCAAGCTGCTTGCGATAGCGAAGCGGCTTCGCAAGCGCGTTCTGCCCGTCCACCATCACGACGCCGGAGTCCGGCGCGGCAAGGGTCGCAAGCACCTTGAGGAGCGTCGTCTTGCCGGCCCCATTGGCGCCGACGACACACACGACCTCGCCTGGCGAGACGACAAACGACACATCCCGCAAGACGGGCTTCTTGCGGTATGTAAACGCGATGTTTCGCACTTCGAACATTGTCTGATATATTATATCATACTTCGGCGGGGGTATGGGCTATGCGGTCGGCGAGGGCGAGCTCATCGGGCTTGCCATAGCCCCAGACGACACCGACTGATTCTATGCCGTTGTCCTTCGCCGCGACAAAGTCGCTCTTCGTATCGCCGACGATTGCACATTCCTTGGGCGCTACGCCGTATTTACGCATGAGAAACGCAAGAAGCGCCGACTTCGTCATCTTGCCTATCGCTGGATCGTCTTTGAACATGTCTCCCGCGTAGATGCCGTCGAAGACGCGTTCCCAGCCGAACTTCTCCGCAATCAACCGCGCACCGACATAGCGCTTGTTCGTCGCAACGACGACTGTCGCGCCCGCCGCCTTCAGTTCGCGAACGCGGTCGACGATCCCAGGATACTCGACAGTGTTCGGGAAGCCGTCGTTGTCGTAATGCTCGCCGAAGCCCTTTCGGATCGCAGCGCCAAGCGCATCGGTGTAGATTTCGGGGAAAAGCGTCCTCGCCATGTCCTCGATCGGCGGGCCCGCGACAAAGCCGGCGTCGAAACCGGGGCACTCGAGCCCGAGGTCGGCAAGCGTCGCCTTCCACGCCTCGCGGATGTCGCGGTCTGTGTCGGCAAGAGTGCCGTCGAGGTCAAAGAACCAGAGCTTCTTCATTTAAGCAGCCCTTCCTCCGCCGCGCGGACTATTTCGACGACTTGCTCCGGACTCGTCGCCTCGTCGAGTATCTGGAGAAACTCGGTTGCGTGCGCCATGACTGCGAGCCGAGCGAGGATATGAAGATGCATTTCGTGGTCGGTCGAGCAGACGAGGAAGAAATGCCGCGTGCCTTGCCCGTCGGGTGCGCCGAAGAACACCGGCCGTTCGCTGCGCCCGTAGGCGATGAACGTCTCCTGGAACATATACGGGTCGTGGAAGCGGGGATGGAGAAACGCCGCACCCTCGCCGACGGCAGTCGACGCCGTTTCCTCGCGTGCGACAAGCTCCTTGAAAAGCCCGTCGGGATCGTAGAGAAAGCCGGTCGCGTCCGCGATGCTCGTCATGTCGCGCAATATCCCCGCCTTCGCCTTGCCCGGCACGTTGAGCACGATCCCCGTCGGCGCGAAAAGCCGCCACACGCGCCAGTCGGAACTGTTTGAACGACGCTGCTCCTCGAGCATGACGCCGTGCTGCCTGAGCTGCTCCCTGTGCCCCGACGCGAGCAAGTTGCGCTGCGCCCATTCGTCGAGGACACGGTGCTCGAACCAAAGGTCCCCGCCGTGCTCGTCGAACTCTATCTCGCCGCGCTGCGCCACGTGCCGAAGCTCGTTCGCATCCATGTGAACGTGCTCTGCGGCGTTTTTCAGGTTTAGCATCTCGCGGCTCACCGCGCAGCCCTCCTGCGGCAAACCTGTGCGAGACGCGCGACAACGAGGGCGTCGGCGGATTGCGACGAGACGGCGCGTTCACGCAGTTCGAGGAAGCGGAAGCGCGCGGCGCGAAGCTCGTTAAGAGACCAGTTGCGGAGAAAGCCCTGGTTCTTCCTCGCGACATACGGGTTCATGCCCTCGGTCGCCTCGCCGAAGCGCCCTTTCGCCTCGGCGTCCTTAAGCTCCGCAAGCTGGCGGAAGAACTTCTCCACCACCGTCGTGACGAGCACCGCGAAGCCGTTCTCGCGTTCGAAGCGGCTCACGGAATCGAGAACCTTCGCAAAGTTCCGCTCGCCGAGCGCATCGGTTATCGCCCATATCTCCGGCTCGACGCCGACACCCTGCGAAGTGACCTCGGCGATGTCGGCGGCGGCTATCGTGCTGCGCTCGCCGCCAAGGTAGTCGCGCATCTTCGCAAGCTCGCTCGCGAGCGAGCGCGAATCGGTGCCAACGCGGGCGACGAAGACCTCTGCCGCGCCGCGTTCGAACGAAAGTCCCATCTCCTTCGCAAGATCGATGACGCGCACGGCTGCGGCCTTCGCCTGTTCCCACGGCTTGCCGGCGGAAAAGACGACCATTTCGACCGATGCCTTCAGGGTCTTGGCAAAAATCGAAGTCTGGAGCAGGCGAGGACCCGAGAGAATGAAATGCTGGTTCTCAGGAAGGTTCGCAGCGGCGAGCTTCTCGGCAAACTTCTCAAGCGCCCCCTTGACAGCCTCGGACGGGCCGCCCTTCCCGCCTTGCGGAAGGAAACCGACGTTGCGCCACCATGTCGTCTTCTTGGGGTCGAGGAAAGGCGGCGTAAGGAGCGACGCCTCGGCCTCTCGCAAGTCTCTTAGCTGAAGCTCCTCGTTCGTCGAATTGGCAGAGTCTACCGTCTCGAGTCCTACGCCGTCGCCGACGATGCGCTTCGCGGCCTCCGACACGAGATAGTCGTCTTCTCCAATTATGACATGAACTTGCGACACTTCTTATATTCACTCCCCGACGTCACTCATACCAGAACTGAACCATGGCCCTGCAATCGCGGTTCGCGACTGCCCTCACCCAGTAAGCACGGACGTCACCCAGGTCATGGCGGCAAATCCCCGAAGCCCGGAATGGACGGAAAGTGGTGAAGGAACGGAAAGGAATCCAGTCTCCATCGCCCGTGATGTCGATCTCAAGAGTGATCTCGACCTCCCTGTCGGCGCTTATGAAAACTGATTTCCTGTCGAACCCCGTCATGATGTACGGGTCGGACGGAACGCCCGCCTTGACATTCGTCTCAAGCCAAGGGCCGCCAATGCCGACCGGCTTGCCTATCTTCCAAAGGTCGTCCGCAACGCCGACCCAAAGCGCAGCCTTGCCGTCGTCGGACTTCACGAAGTGCTCGCCCGCTTCCGCCGCTGCAGGATCAACGCCCGAGATTACGAAAAGACCGCGCCACGTGCAGTAGTCGAATACCTGGCTCCGGTGCGTCGAGATTGCGCGGGCCTTGGCGAAGCCGCCGGCATTCTCGGCAGGAAGCTCGTAGAACGTGCCGCCAATGTTGAGAAGATCGCGCTCTGTACAGCACTCGCGGCAGAGACGGCCCTGGCGTCCGAGATTCCAAAGCTCTTTCGTCGCATACGGGAAGCGCCAGCGGCGGCCGGCGTCGTCCGTAATGACGGCAGAGGCCTTGTCATAGCTGTCGCCAAGATCCCGCCCGACGTCAACAGCAAACTCCTTCTTGACCTGCGCGAGCTTCTTTTCGTTGTCGGACTTCTTGAGCTCAAGCTTGCCGCCTGCGCCGGGAAGCATCACATAGAGCCGGTCGTCCTGCACCATCTCAAGCGGAAGCTTCTTGTCGCCATCGCCGCTCCTGACGATGCCCTTCGACGGCGCAGGAGTCTTGGAAATGTCGCTCACGAAGCCGGCAAACATCCCGTCCGGGACATTGCCGCGCGAAACGGCCGTGCGATTGTCGTCGTTCCAGTACTGGAATTCCGCAGTCACGTTCCTGAGGTCGGTTTTCGCGCAAAGGCGAATCCAAGCGGCCCTGTCATCCCGGCCCGACTTCATTGCCGTGCAGTTCCCGCCGTTTACCGACAGCCAGACCTGGAGCGGCGCCTTTTCAACGGATTCCCATTCGCCGGTGCCGCGTCGATCGACCTCAAAGCCGATTGAGCCGTCGCCGTCCATCTTGACAAACAACATCTTGTGGTCATAGCCATCGCAAAGATAGGGGTCGGAGACTGTGCCCGCCTTTATGTCCTCGCCCTGCCACACCGCGCCGCGGCCGATGACCGGACCGAACGAGTCAAAGTCCTTTGGATCAAGGAACCAAAGCGAGCTGTTGGACTGGCCGGGAGCGCCGATGCCGCCCTTCGCCTTGCGCTTGTTGAGGAACTCGTTCTTCGCAGTGTCGTCGCAGCCAAGCACGACTTTGTCGCCCCAGCGGCAGAAGTCGCCGACGATCTTGAGGTAGTTGGAGCGCGGACGGATTCCAGCCGAGTTCTTCGCGCTCATCGTCGCGGGGAAGTGCCAGAACGTGCCGTGCATCGTCATGAGGAAGTCGTCTCCCTCGCCGATTTCGCGGATGCGCGGCCACTC
Organism: uncultured bacterium; assembly: GCA_902780865.1. GTDB lineage: Bacteria > Verrucomicrobiota > Kiritimatiellia > RFP12 > UBA1067 > UBA1067. Next base: position 6,900 of record CACZHC010000028.1, on the reverse strand, counting down.
GGTGTTCCAGCCGTGCGCGCCGTCGTAGCTGTGCGAACCCTTGGGGAGACGGTACTTGTGCCACTCGCCGCCGTCGAGGACCATGAGGATCACGCTCTTGTAGTCCCAGCCAATCGCCCACAGGGGGTCCTTCTCGGGATTCGCAGCGCCGTAGATGCCTCCCTTCGAGGTGATGTCGGTAAACTGGTTCCTGAGGACGATCTTCCAGTTCTCCTTGCCGGGCTTGCCGTTCCACTGCGCGAGGACGCCGCTCGTCGTCGTGGGGTCTTTCATCGCGGCGGAGGAGAACTCGCCGTTATTCGCGTAGACGAGGCGTCCCTGGCCGGAATAGCCGCCCTTCCCGTGGTATCCGGGAAGAAGATTGCCGTCGTGCCTGCCATAGCCCTGGATGTTGCCATCGCGGAAAAGCTCAGTGACCTTAAGCGTGTCGACGTCTATTTCGTAGACGCCTTCCTCCATCGTCATCGTGTAGATCTTGTGCGCAGGATCAAAGAGGTGGCGTGCGCTCGCGGTGAGACGGCCGTAGAGGTTCGTCGAGCCGTCGTCGTTGATGGGCTTCATCACGCGAACGTTGCCCTTCTCGTCGATTGCGTACGGCCCGATGAAGAGCTGGTTCGACTCCTTGTGGATGAGTCGGTTCGCGGGCGTGCCGCCGATCGACTCGGCGCGAATGACGCGCGTCATGTTAGGCTTTATCTCGTAAAGCTTGTCGGTCGAGCAGTTCGGCATGTGAGGCGCGTACGAGATCGCCCACAGGCTCCCAGCCCACGGCACGACCGCGCCAGTACCACATTCGCCCTCGCGATTGAAGGTGTGCAATTCAGGATTGACGCCAGATATAAACGTCGCGGCAAGGAGAATTGATAAGTTCATAGAGCTGTATTATATCAATTTTTGACGGATTTGAGGACGGCGTAACCGCGGCGGCGTATAATTTCCACTTCGGGGAAATAGCGTCGCTGGACGGGTTCAAGACCGTCGGCGTTCTTGCAGACCGTGTAGCAGACGCCACCCGGCTTTAGCGCACGTTGCGCAGTCTCCAGGAAGATGTCGGCTATGCGGTAGTCGCTGTAGTACGGAGGATTGCCGACAAAGACATCGAAAGAACAATCCATCTGCGCGGGAGTGCCGTTGTCGGAAAGTATTACCTCGGCAGGGATTCCGAGCTTCTCCGCATTGAGACTTGCCGCCTCGACCGCCCGCGCATGGGAATCGACCATGACGAGACGAATGGTGCTTTCGTGCGGCGCAGCCGCATTAGTGCCTGGTGCTTGGCGCGAGCTGGAGAGGGAGCTTGCGACAAGGAAGCCGACAAGACCGCAGCCGCAGCCCATGTCGAGAATGCTGAAAGGTTTAAGCGCCGAGGAGTTGAATGGCGTGGAGTCGGAGAGTTCTCGAGCGACGACCTCCGCGAGCGCAAGCCCTCCGTCGTCTACGCGGCGATGGCAGAAGCATCCGGGAAAACTCGTGAGCATGAGCTTCTGACCGCCCGGGACGCTCGCTGGCCAGACGGCGGAAAAGTCGCGCACGCGATCTGGATCGTCCTTGATTTTTGCGAGGAGGTCGTTCCTGTCGCGCTCGCGACCGACGAATTCAAGTTCGAAACGCCTGGGGTGCAGTAGGTGGATCTCCTGAAGCAGATCGAGCGAAAGCTCGCCCGACATCAGCTTAGGGCCGGTCTTGAACTTTACGAGATCCCAGTCGTCCTTCGGCAAGTGCGGCGAGCAGACCGCCTTTACGCCGCAAGACGAGTTCTCGATTGCATGACAGTGGTAGATGTCGAGCGTGTGGCAGGTGATGTCGCCTTCAAGCCACGAAGCGGGGCGCCTCTCGCCGCGCCTATCCGCTTCGAAGAGATCCTGGGCCTTGTATCCGACAAGCAGTGTTTTCATTGAGTCACCCCTTTCCAAGACATATCAATACGACGCCGACCACTATCGCCGCGAGAGCAAGCCCCTTGCGGACGAGATTCGTCTCGTGGAAGAACCGCGCACCGAGGACAAAGGTTATCACGACGGAGAAGCGACGAAGAAGCGACGCTGCGGAAACCGGGGCGTCTGGGCAGGCAAGCCCTTGAAAATAAAGCCAGTCGGCCACGGCAAGAAGCATGCCGACGAGCGGTATCGTGCGGCGCCATTCAAACGCGACCTTCTCGGCGTGGAAAAGGCGCGATGCCGCGAGCGCGACAGCGTAGAATGCGACGAGCCCCACCTGGAACGCAAGCTGAACCGACTCGACGGGAAGCGCACGCACTTGGAAAAGGTATTTATCCCATATCGACGAAAGCGCCGAGCAGGCGGCACCAGCGAACGCGTACCATACAGCGCGATTCCTGAAAAAGTCTATCCCCTCGTGCCGCCCCGCCCACGAGAAGACGAAGTAGCCGACGAACACAGTCGCCATGCCGATAAGCTGCACAAGCGAAGGACGTTCGCCGTAGATAACGAACGCGATGACGAAGACGAGCGCAGGCGCGGACGCGCGTATGGGAGTCGCTATGGAAATCGGGAGCGTCCTAAGCGCGCGGAACGTGAACACCCACGACGTGCCGACGATGATGCACTTTATCGCAGACAGGGCAAGCAGCTCGCGCGTCATCACCGTCGCATTGCCGAGACGGCCGCAAAGAGCGACGCCGGCGACATACGCGACACACCCGAAGCAAGTGGAAATGAGCAAGGTCGGCAGGACTGCGTTGTCGCGTACGCTCGCCTTTTTGGCGAGGTCGTAGAGCGCGAGAAACACGGCGCTCGCCAGTATCAGCGAAGTCCAGCTCACCGCCCGCTCCCGCCAGCGACTTTCCTGCGAAGCGTTATTTCCGTTATCTCGGTCGGGTTGAAGAGCCGCAGGGGAAAGCCCGCCCACTGGCCGGTTCCCGGCGAGACGTGGAGATAGCGCCCTTTTGCAAACTCGTAGAGCCCGCGCACGTGCCCCTCGTTCGCCCTCGCGACAAGCCACTTTACGCCCGGCATCGCTCCGCCGTGCGTATGGCCAGAAAGCTGCAATTTCACGTCCGCATCTTCGGAACAAATTTCCTTCGTGTGAGGGCGATGGTAAAGCAGTATGCGAAACGCCCCCTTCGGCGCCTCGCGAAAAGCATCCCGCGCGACGGGCGTAATTCCAGTAAATTGAAAGAACGCCGGGTCATAAAGCCCTCCAAGCGCAATCGCGTCGTCTCCCCTTCTTATGACGCTCTTCGCGTAATAGCGAAATTCCGCGAGAACCCAAATGTTCAGCCCGAAAAGCGCGTCGTCCCAGCCGCTCCACTCCCAATACCGCTCGTGATTGCCGACGCAGCCCCAGACGCCGTCGCGCGCACGAAGATGGGCAAGAGGTTCCATGTCGTCTATCCGCTCGCATACAAGTCCATCGACGAAGTCGCCTGTAATCGCGATCAAGTCGGCGTCGAGAGCGTTGACGCGCTCTACGATGCGTTCGAAGCGCGGGCGGCGCGCAGAGGTAGAGCAATGGAGATCGCTAAGGTGGACGATGCGGTAGCCGTCAAACGACTGCGGAAGATCGTCATACGCTATCTCGATGCGATTCACGTCGGGAGTCCTCACGCCCTCGTATATTCCCCACGCGGAAAGAGCGGCAGCGACGATGGCGAACGCGGCAAATACGCCGCGCGTGATCCGCGCGGGAACGCGTATCTTCGCAAACCCAAGCAAATAGCACACCACGTCAAACGGAAACGCCGCGGCGATGAGCAGAATGGCCGCGGCGTATATCCAGCCGTAGCACCAGATGACGACGGCAGGAAGATTAGGCGTAAACGCATCGCCTCCGATCGTCGCAAAGAAAGCGAACTTGCCGAGAGCTGCGGCAAACAGCGCGGCCGCGGCAAATGTGCCGCGCCTCGAGAGCTCAAGCGGGCGGACTACGGCGATAAACGCCACGACCCACATCGCGACGGGAAAAACCTGGAAGATCAACCGCCACATGTCAGCCGTCCTTGATTTAATGCCATCCCAATCGCCCCATCATTGAGCAGGGAGCCACTCCCCTTGCTCCATGAGGCCACGGATCGTGTTCGGCTCGAGCGACGAATCGCTCAGCAGCATCGCGTCCTGCCGCGAATTGATCCACGAGTTTTTGAAGAAGGCGGGGCGCTCGACCTTGGTGCCGGGCTCGAACGGATTGTCGACCGTGACAACATCTCGTATCTGCTCGCTGCGGTTCTTGCGTACTCGGTCGAGCGTCGCGGACGTCTCCGCCTGACTCTGACGCCACAGTTCCCACCCGGCGTCACGACCTTGGATGGTGCCCTTTACCAGCGCGGCGAACGTCCCGTCGCGCCTCTCGACCCATCGCTTGTTCACGAACGCCGTGGCAAACATGCGGCCACAGTCGCGCAAAGCCTCGGACATCTTGCCCTGAGGGGCGATGACAAGCGTCGGCGCAACACGGGTCCAGTTGCAAATCTTCGGGACTCGCGGATTCGGCACGGCGCTGATCGACACGGCGTACGAAGCCATGTACCTCGCCTCGCACTTCACGCCGCCGTACATGCATGTGAACAAGCCTTCGAAAGTGAATGCGCTGATATTGGCCATGCCCGAGCCCGTGTTGTACGACGCAGCCAACGCGCGCGTGAGCTGCGGCACATCCTGAGAGAATCTTCCTCCCGTCGCGACGAAGTCGGAGAGCCCCGGCTCGACAATGCCCTTGTTGATTTCGGCTGCAAGGTTCTGCGCCAAGACATCTGGATTCTGAAACTCGGCAAGGCGCTGCTGGGAAAGGACTTCGCTGACCGAAAGCATAGGACCCGCGCTCTGGACGAGCATGTGTCTGTCGGGTGAGGAAAGGATTGTCGTCGTCAGGAACTTGTTGTCGCCATGCATGTTCCAAACAATCATCCCCTTCCCTTGCCAACCTTCGTCAAGGCGATAGCAAACGGCTGGGAGCTGCAGGCATGGATCCCACAGGACAAACATTTTCTTTCCGTCGTCTACCGCCTGCGAACACGCCGTCAGCATCGTCAGCGCGGCTATCGCCACCGCAGAAAAAACTCTCCTATGCGAATTTGGCATCGAACCCCCTGCCGCCATGTTAACTTCACAGCGCATATGCATCAGCCGCCTTGCGAAGACGTTCCAGGGTTTTCTCTTTCCCAAGGAGCTGGAGCATCTCGAAAAGCCCTATGCCCTCGCCGCGGCCAGAGACTGCGACGCGGATCGGATGCACCCACGGGCCCATACCGTTGCCCTGCGAAAGCTCCTTGACGACGGCTTCAAGCGCAGGCGCAGTCCAGTCCTCGACCTTTGAGAAGCGCTCCACGAGGTCGAGCAGCAGTTCCTTCACGCCCGGCTTTTTGAGGCGCTTTTCAACCGCCTTTTCATCAAACGGATAGTCGTCGGACACAAAGCACTTGATCGCCCCCGGAATGTCCTTCAGGAACTTTGTCCTCACCTGAACCTGCGAAGCCAAATAATCCCACCAGGCGATCTGGTCTGCGGCGGAGCGAAGGTCCGAGCGAAGGGATACGGCGTATTCGCCGAGGGCCCCTGAGGAGGAGCCTTCGGACGCCGCAGTTTTGTCGGCGCTATGTTCGGCGGCGGAGCGAAGGTCCGAGCGAGGGGATACGGCGTATTCGCCGAGGGACCCCGAGGAGGAGCCTTCGGCCGTCGCCGAACGAACCATCATGTCTCTAAACTCATTCGCCGGAATCTTCTTGATGTACTCGCCATTCATCCACGCAAGCTTCTTCGGGTCGAACATCGCGGCGGTGACATGCACCTTCTCGAGTTCGAAAAGCTTGATCATCTCCTCGCGCGTCAGCACCTCGCGATCGTCGCCTGGATTCCAGCCGAGGAGAAGGAGGTAGTTGAAAAGCGCCTCTGGGAGATAACCCTGCTCGCGATACTCGCCGACAAACGCCGCGCCGTCGCGCTTGGAATACGGCTTGCCCTGCTGGTTGACGATCATCGAGAGGTGGCCGTACTTCGGAACCTCCGCGCCGAGCGCGCGGAAGATGCAGATGTGCTTGAACGTGTTCTCGACATGGTCGTCGCCGCGGATGATGTGCGTGACGCGCTGGTCGATGTCGTCGACGACGTTCGCGATGTGGAAGATGGGCGAGCCGTCCGAGCGGACGATCGCGAAGTCCTGGATGTCCTCGGCCTTCTTCGCCATGTGGCCCTTCACGATGTCGTCGAACTCGATGATGCCCTCCTTGGGCATTTTGAACATCGTGACGACGCCGGTCTTGCCGTCGCGCGAGGTCTTCTCGACCTTGTAGGCGTGGCCGCTCGCGAGAAGCTGGTCGACGACCTCGAGGTGGCGCTTCACGTTTTTCGTCTGGTAGAACACTTCCTCGTCCCAGTCGAGGCCGAGCCACTTCATGCAGTCGAAGAGGACGGCGATCGCCTCCGGCGTGGAGCGCTCGAGGTCGGTGTCCTCGACGCGAAGGAGGAACTTGCCGCCGGTGTGGCGGGCGAAAAGCCAGTTGTAGATTGCGGCACGGATGTTGCCGATGTGCACCTTGCCAGTCGGCGACGGCGCGAAACGAACTCTGATTTCTGACATAGTTTGGGTATTATACCATTTTTACGGTTAGCTCGCGGCGGTTGGCGGCGGCCGAAGGCTCCTCCTCATGGAGCCTCGGCGAATACGCCGTATCCATTCGCTCGGACCTTCGCTCCACCGCCAACCAATCTGCCGCCAAGGTGCTACTTCGCACCAACACGGATGGACTCGGCGGAGGAGTGTGCGGTGAACTCGGGGGCGTACATGCACTGTATCGTGGCGATGCCGCCGGAGAACACGCCCTTCTGCTGCACGCGGTACGAGGTCTCGAGGACGAACACGCCCTTGTTGAGGCGGTCGATGTAGTAGTGCGTCGCAGCGTCCTTCGTCGATTGGTAGTACCCGACTCCGTCGCGCCAGCGGTACGACGAG